>NZ_JBCPXV010000010.1:0-95912 GCF_039581225.1 Ornithinibacillus proteolyticus
AGTTTGCCTTCAAGCCCTCCGCACATTCCCTCACGAGCATGCACTGCCTGTCAGCTATACACTTCCGCCACTACGGCGTGTTTGGGACTTTCACCCTTAAGTTCGGAGCGCTGCCAAGCGCACAAAAACACCCCATCAATAGATGAGGTGAAAACCTGTATTATTTTCTTTTTCTAAATAAAAGTGCTGCACCTAAAACTGCCCCTGCCGCACCAACATATTTAAAACTAGTGAGCGATTTCTGTAGCCAATAGCGACGAATTGATTCCATCTCTCGTATTAAATCAGCAATTTCTTCATAGATGAATCTTTTTTCCATTGGTGTTAGACTTTTTTTCTGCATATTTTCTTTCAGCTCTTCTATTTTAGCCGTATTTTTCTTCTTATCTTTGTCTGTTATCTTCGTTCCTTGATCATTCATCGTTTCCAGGCAACGAATAATTTCACAGGCAAATTTTTTCGAGTCACTACGCCTTATTAGCTTGCTGATATAATTTTCTAGTTCAAGCTCTCTTAAATCCCCTAATTGCTGAACAGCCTGACTTATTTCTTGACTAAACCCATCTAGTTGATAATCCTGTCTGTTCTTTCGTACCATAGCCATCACCCTAAGTTGAAATATATTCCAATCTATCACTTATCATACAACAACTCACCTAGGAATTCGATTACAGTTATATTTCAAATATTTATCGTTTGTTTGGCTAATTATAATGGGTTCAAGCAACCCTATACACTTGCAATCGCACTATTTAACCCTCCCTAAAATAACGAGCCATTCATACATAAATCCTATTTTCTTTGCACATGAATAAGCTGAGGTGAATTTATGCTAAATCGTGCCATGACTACTGCATTAATTGGAATAGGCGCAGCACAGTTCTTAAAAGTACCACTTCATTATAAGGAAACCGGTGTATGGGATTGGAAGAAGATGTTTGGCTCTGGTGATATGCCAAGTTCCCATTCCGCTGCGGTTACTTCTCTAACAAGTTACGTCGGCTTTAAACGAGGAATCTCATCGATGGATTTTGGAATTAGTAGTATATTCAGCTTAATCGTTATGTATGACGCAATGGGAATCCGTTGGCAAGCAGGGCAAACCGCTATAGCGGTGAATGATATGTACGAAGAGCTGGAGAAACTAGCAGAGCACCATCCAGGATTTAAGTACCGCAAGCGAGAAAAGGAATTAAAAGAAATGCTTGGTCACATGCCTATTGAAGTATTAGGGGGAGCAGCACTTGGTGTATTAATTGGAGCAGTCAGTCACCTGTTAGAAAAAGAAGAATAAGAGTGGAGTCCCTCATACTCTCAACTGAGGGACTCCCTACAAATCTCCTTCATGGTGCAAATAATCATTTTAGGGATAGCGGACAAAGGAAGAGGTTCATCTCCAGTTTCCTGCTTCCATTTCATTTCAAGCCATTCCATACATGTATCTTGTCGCTTCTTAGGTTGTACACTGCGAATGGTTTCTGGCATTTCTTGATGGAACAAGATCGATAACACATTTAATTCATTTGCCATCGTTACGTCATGATCTAGTCTATCACCTACATGAGCTACAATTTCATTAGTTGTATCATGTAATTCCTTAACCATATTAATCTGTGGCTTGCCATACCTTGCTTTGTCAGGAGTAAGAATAACATCGAAAAGGCTTGTTAAACCCAATGCGTCCATGACAGGCTTCTGGTATTTTTCAAATCCATTGGTGACTACCGCTAAATGGAAGCCCTTTTCTCGAAGAATTTGTAAATTTTGAAGGCTATTTTCTTCCAATAGATATACCTTAGGAGGAATTGTGTGTTTGATTACCAGTTCCGCTACATCTACAGGTAGAGATACACCATTTGTTGAGAATACATGCCTTACAATATCATCCCAATCATAAGCATCAACAATTAAACCTGCCTTTATTCGCCTACGATGCTCTTTAATCAGTTCACTCCTAATCCCATTCGCTTGAACATTTCCAATGCTATCATTATATAGCTGTTCAATCTCTGGAAATACCCACTTTTCAAAAGGGTTTTGCATCAAGGTTCCATCCAAATCAAAGGTAATCCATTTTTTCTTCATTATTTCACGGCTCCTATCATCAAATAAAGTAATCGTATAACTCTTTACAAAACCAATGGATTGATTTGAGGATTAATAACCCCTAATCAAAAACCGTGCTTACACTGTATAATTTTATTATAATCTTGAAGATTATGACAGTCTATCGTCAATCAAATCTCCACTAACAAAAGAAGATTACGCTAAATTTAGGTATAAAGAACTATTAATGTGCGTTTATTTATAATTTACAGTTTATAAAAGTTGCTTTATACTAAATACATTAGTGAAAAAATAGTAGTTTACACCTATGAAAATCGTGCAAACAAATCACTAGTAATCCTGTCTTTGATAGATCGTATTTTAAGCAGAATAAACGTACATATTTTATTTAATGTCCCTAGTATCGGGATTGCTTGGACTGTTTGAAAAATAATATCCTATATATCCACCAGCATAACTATTAAGCTGGTAAATATAAGGAAAATAAGTACTTACTTAGCCATCAGCATCATGTGAAAGATTGAGCCTCTTACTATTTTTACCATTGAAAATGATATAATTCATTACATACAAGAGTCATAGGTTTGATGAACATACGCTAAGGGAATTATCTACTAGTTAACAACCTAGTATAATAAATCAATAGATAAACAAACATTTGATAAGTGACTCATTTTAGAGAATAAAATGTATGCGGTTAACTGTTTTCAACAAGTCAATCCTAGTATAACTAATTTCCATTATTATTTTTTAGAGAGGATTCATCATGGAAAAAACACTTCACAAATCTTTATTATATGAAGAAAAACAAGCCACTAAGTGGTTTTTAGGGTTATTTTATGGGACGTTTTTAATCTATGATGTTATTTATTATTACTTATTTCCTATACTTCCATGGGGATCTGAGGAAGGTATTTCGCCAAAATTTATAGACTTTTTTCTATATATAGTGGTGGGGATTCTTGTACCTGTGTCCCTTTATCTGTTCAAAAAAAAGAAGTTATGGTTAATCAAATACCTTTATGTTATCAGCTACACTACAATCACTATGATAGGTGACATCTGGTTTTATTCAACTACCGACTTTCCATATAGTAGTGGAAATTTAGTAGAAGTAGTAATTATTTTATTCGCACCTATATTCGTTAATAAAATATACTTCTATGTAGTCTTCTTAAGCACCACTATAAGATATATTGTGGTTGGCTTATTTCTCGACTTCTCAGAAGTAATGCTACCTTTATTAGTAGTCATCGTTCTCTATACGATTAGTTTCATTATATTACTTCGTATCATTAGTTACGTAGAAACGGTGATGAGTTCTTATGATCGACAAATAGAGGGAATTGTAAAAGGAATTATTGCCACCCTTGAACTTAAAGACCCTTATACCCGGGGCCATAGTGAACGTGTCGCTGAATATGCAATGTCATTAGCTACTGCAACAGAAAAATTTGATAAAGATGAGTTAAGGTATTTTTATTATGCTTGCTTATTACATGATATAGGGAAAATTCATATACCTGATGCTATTTTAACTAAACCTGGAAAGTTATCAAACGAGGAATATGACATAATCAAAACACACCCACGTGTAGGAGCAGAAGCTGTTGAAGATGTTGAAGGGATATCAGCTAATATAGATGTTATATTACATCATCATGAGCGCTGGGACGGAAAAGGCTATCCTGATGGCTTGAAAGGTGAAGAATCGTCTTTATTAGCAAGAATTACTGCACTTGCTGATGCTTTTGATGCTATGACTTCGTCGAGATCATACAGGCCTGCTTTATCTTTGGAAGATGCATATGAACGTATTATTGAAGGAAAAGGAACACAATTTGATCCTAAATTAGTAGAAATCTTTCAAAGTATATTTCCTGATTGGAAAAAAATTCACTCAAAACACAATAATAGTTAGGTATAAATTGAAAGGAGGTGTTGAATCTTGAAAATTCGCAAACTAAAAAAAGTTAAAGTTACTTGCTGGTGGTGTATCTTTGGACGCCCATACTAAAAAGCATAAGGATGCTAGATTACTAGCATCCTATTATTATGAAAAATGGCGGTGTAAACATGAATCTAACACTTGAATCAACACTTAGCTTAGTCGATTTAGAGATTCGCCAAGATAAAAAACATTATATTGTGGAAGACAATCATACTGGTGAATTCTATGAAATGCCTAAGGTTTGCATCGATGCAATTGAATTAATCAAAAATGGAAAAGGGTTAGCCGAAATCGAACAAACATTGAAGACTAATTACCCCAATGAGGACGTAGAGATTATTCCTTTTGTTGAACAATTAGTTGAATTTGGTTTAGTAAAAGAAATCGATGGTAAGATAGTTACCACTTCCCAAAAGAACAAGTCACCAAATGCCTTTAATTGGATTTCAGCTAATTTCGCCAGCTTTTTTTTCAATAAGATTTCCAACAAAATCTATCTTTTTTTGTTGTTCATAAATATAGGATTGATCCTATTACATCCAGAACTTTTACCACATTATCAAGATATTTTTATTTTTGATTCCATGATAGCGAATATGCTGACATATACGGGGATTTCACTAATACTTATTCTAATTCATGAATTCGGCCATATTCTAGCTATCCGTTCCTATAATTTGCCAACCAAGCTCGATATTGGCAATAGGCTGTTTTTAATTGTGTTCGAAACTGATTTAACACCTGCTTGGAAACTTGCTCCAAGGCAGCGAAATCCGTTATATTTTGCCGGGATGTCATTTGAACAGGTGATACTTTTTATAGCTTTTTCACTTACATTATTAATTGGCGATTCGAATCCACTTCTATTCGGATTACTCGGGATTATCATTTTTGATATCTTTGTAAAGACCATCTATCAATTTAGTTTCTTTATGAAAACTGATATTTACTTTATTATTGAAAATATTACTGGAAGCTATAATCTAATGGAGAGTGGGAAGAATTATTTAAGTAAATGGCTCCCTTTTATCAAGCAAGATACTACTACAACTATCTACAAGGATGAGTTATCTGCAGTAAGACTGTATAGTGTGTTCTATGTTATTGGAATGGTACTGATTACATGCTTATTCGCACTCTATTTCCTACCACAAATGATTGCTATATTCGCTCATATATGGAAATACCTATGGACACCTAGTAGCCCCTACTTCTGGGATGCTATCGTATTATTAGGATTGAGTATTTTAATGATTGGACTATTAATTTATGCGAAATTTAGGTCTATAAGGGATCGTGCAGCGTGAAAAATAACAAGATAACTTACATTCTATCCTTTTCCTTTATTACAACCTAAAAATGCTCTGAAGAAACGCACTTCTCTTCAGAGCATTTACTGGTTTACTTCATCAACTCTGGTAAAAACAGGACTATATCAGGAAAGATCACAATTAAGATTAAGCATAGCACCATCATTCCAAGCATCGGAATAACTCCTTTAAAAATTCGCTGGGCTGGAATATCCTTTGCTACACTACTAATAATATATATACTTAATCCCATCGGTGGTGTTAATAGTCCAATATTCATCACTAGGATCATGACCACACCGAACCAGACCCCATCAAAGCCAAGCATCGTAATCAGTGGGTACACCACCGGCAAGGTTAATACAAAAATCGCAATGCCTTCTAGAAATAAACCTAATACTAAGTAAACCAATAAAATCAGTCCCAAGATTGCCATCGCAGGTAACGCTAGCCCGGAAACAAATTGTGTAATTTTAACCGGAATGGTACTAAGTGCCAGGAATTTACTAAAAATATCTGCACCAATAATGATGAAGAAAATCGCTGCTGTTAAGCGCGTTGTCTCACTAAGTGACTTTTTAAAATGTACAAAGCTTAACCTTCTTGCCATAATCGTTAACAGAAATGCTCCAAAAGCTCCTACCCCGCCCGCTTCTGTTGGTGTAAAATACCCATAATATATTCCACCAATACTTAATGCAAACAACAAGATAAAGGGCCAAATAAAGGTTAACGATTTTATTTTTATAGCAAATGGCTTTTTCTCTGTAACTGGTGCAAGACTTGGCTTTCTCCATACCATAATATAAATCAGTAACATAAACAAAATCATTTGCAAAATACCTGGTACAAGACCCGCAATCAGTAACTTACCAATCGGCTCCATTGTCAATATCCCATATAAGACAAGTATGACACTAGGAGGAATCAAGATACCGAGCGTTCCCCCAGCGGCTACACAGGATGTCGATAGTGCATCATCATATTTGTATTTTTTCATTTCGGGTAATGAAATTCTTGCCATCGTTGCTGTTGTTGCATTTACCGATCCAGAGATTGCGGAGAAGAATGCACTCGTTCCGATGGTAGTCATGGCTAGACCACCTTTAATATGGCCAATCCATGCATCTACTGCTGTATATAAATCTCTACCAAATCCACTATATGAAAGAAACATCCCCATTAAGATAAAAAGTGGAATAACGCTCAGTGAATACGAACTAGCTGTGGAAAATGGCGTCGTCCCGAGTTGTACTAGAGCTGCATCCCAGCCTCGTATGAGTGCTAGGCCAACCGTTCCAACCATAATAAGTGAAACCGCCACAGGAACTCGAAGCACAAATAATAAGAGCAAGGTTACAATACCAATAATCCCAATCCATTCAGGACTCATCCTTTCATCACCGCCATTCGAAAATATGCGATAGCTTTAAAGAATGCTAGTAGCATAAACATAGTCAACGTAAAAGCAATGATAAAAAGAAAAGGATAAACCGGGAGTCCTAAATCGGTGGTTGCAGAATTTCTTTCCATCATGCGTAACCCATTTTCAAAAATATGCATTGCCATGAGCAACACTACTAGGGCAATCACCATTTCTACTACACCAAGTAGTAGATTCTGAACTTTTTTCGAAAAACGATCTACTAGAAAATCAATGGTAATATGATTCCCTTTTTGATGGGTGATAGCAAGAGCCAAAAAAACAAGCATCGCTGAGCTTAATTCAGTCATTTCATACGTCCCTTTTAAAGGATTATTAAAAAAGTTGCGCCCAATTACATCGAAGCTTATAATGGCCATCATAAATAACAGCACGCCATTAGCAATGTGTCCTTGAATCCCCACAATTTTTATCACAAGGCTCTCCGATTTCTCTAGTAACTTTGGCATGGATTATTCACTCCCAGCTTACTGCCCACTTAATTCAACTGCCCGGTCATACACCGCTTGCCCCGGTAATCCTTTACCTTCGACTTGATTAATCCAATTTTCGATTGTTGGATTAATAAACTCATTCCATTCAGCTAATTCTGTACTAGACAACTCATAGATTTCTACTCCTTTTTCTTTTGCTTGCTCGACAGCATCTCTTCCGAACTGGTCGAATACTTCTCCTGTTTTCTTCGCCATTCTTTCTCCAGCAAGCTCTAAAAGTATGTCTTGATCCTCCTGATTCAAACGATTAAACACGTCCTCATTCATGACAACAAACATTGTCGTAGAGTAGAAGTTTCCTACTGTTGCATAGTTAATAACCTCATCTAATCCCCAAGTCTTCACCGCTTCCCAAGGTGCTATCGTCCCGTCAACTACACCACGTTCTAATGCTTCAAAGTTTTCGTTCATTGGCATCGAAACTGGTGTCGCACCAAGCGCTTCTAACCACTCACTCGTTTCTGGAGAGGGGGAGCGAATTTTCATTCCTTTTAAGTCCTCTATACGCTTAACTGGCTTATCCACTGTAAACAACTGTCCTGGATCTGTTGTATATAACCATAAAGGGACAGTCCCCGCATACTCCGTATCAAATTCATCAAATTCATTCATCAACTTCCATAAATTTTCTGATCCGGACATTGCTGTTTTTGCCATAAACGGTAGTTCCATTACCGATGTTAATGGGAATTCCCCTGGCGTATATCCATGTACACTTAAGGCAAAATCTACCGAACCTGTAGCAGCTGCATCAAAATGTTCATCTGGTGCCGCTAAAGCCGCCCCTGGATAGGAAGTAATCTTAATTCTTCCATCCGTCTTTTCCTCTAATTCAGCTGCAAAGCTTTGAATTTCTTCCTCCATAAAATGTGTTGGGGGAAAAAAATGTGAGAAATCTAGTTCATGTGCATGACTATCTGAGCTAGCTCCACTACCACATGCTGCTAATATTACGATTCCAAACCCAACCACGAGCATGAATAAAATGTTGCTCCTGTTTTGAAAAGCTATCTTCAATGTGACCACTCCTTATTTAATTTTAAAAGGAAAACGCTTACATTGATGTGAACATGAAAAAATCTCTCGTCTATGTATAATCATATATTATTTAAGATATGATATCAATTATTATTTGGAATATTTTAAATAATATATAAACAATTTCCCATAAAAAAGGAGTCATACCAGATTAATCACATTAATCTGGTGACTCCTAAAAAAACTACTATTTCAATTACTATAGGTTAAAGGCACATTTAGTAATGGATTCCTTTACCTAACCATGCGGCAGCACTTTCAAATAATGCTTCTGATATGGTTGGATGTGGGAAAATCATGGAGTCTAGTTCTTCCACTGTTCCTTCTAGATGAATAAAGGAGGTTGCTTGACTAATCATTTCGGTCACATGTGCTCCTACCATGACAACGCCAAGAATTTCTCCGTATTTTTCATCCACGATAATCTTCATAAACCCACTATTTTCTAACGAAGCAATTGCCTTTCCGTTTCCTGCTAAATCTACCTTTTTCGTACGTACAGTAAAACCTTTTGCTTTTGCTTGCTCTTCAGTCATCCCCACACTAGCAATCTCGGGAAATGTATATACACAACGTGGCATGGCTAAATCTAACTTCTTCTCTTTTCCAAGAATATGATTTACAGCATGAATTCCTTCTTCACTAGCCGCATGTGCTAATTGGAACCCTCCAATTACATCCCCAATCGCATAAATACCATCCACTGATGTACGCATATACTCATCCACTTTTACAAATCGTCCGTCAAAGGCGACACCTGCCTCTTCTATTCCAGTCGTATTCGGAATACGCCCAACAGAAATTAATATAGCATCCGTTTCGATGGAGGCCTTTTCGCCATCTTTCTCCAGTTCTACGATTGTGTTTGCTTCCTTTTTAAAGCCTGTGACCTTTGTTGTAGTATGAATATTGATTCCTTTCTCAACTAATTGCTTAGTTAAGAAGTGCGATGCATCGGGATCTTCTACAGGGATGACCCGGTCTGCCATTTCAATAATATCCACCGCTGAGCCTAAGCTATTAAACACACAAGCTATCTCTACCCCAATGACACCGCCACCCATTATAACAAGTCGTTTCGGAACCTCATGTAAATCAAATATCGTATCACTAGTATGGTAATCTATATCTGAAATCCCTGGAATCTCAGGAATATACGGCTTTGATCCAGTCGCAAGTATGACATGCGCTGCCTGTATTTCTTCTTTCCTGTCAGCTATTTCAACTGTAACCTTTTTATCCGCATGGACGGTTCCATATCCGTTCAATAGCGTGATCTTATTTTGACGTAATAATCCTTTAATTCCATTCTGTAATTGCTTTATAACCTGATTCTTACGTTTTATCATATCAGGAAAAGAAAAAGAGACGTCCCGTACCTGTATTCCAAATTGGTTAGCATGTTTAATTTGATTGAGCACCTCTGCATGCTTTAGTAATGTTTTGGAAGGGATACATCCACGATTTAAACAGGTTCCACCAAGTTCGCTTCCTTCTACAAGAGCTACAGATAACCCGGATTTTGCAGCTCGAATCGCAGCTACATAACCTCCAGGTCCGCCTCCTATAATCGCTACATCAAATGTTTTCATCGGTATTCCCCCCTAAACCAACAGACTAAATGGATTTTCTAAGCTTGCTTTCAAATCGGTTAGAAACTCCGCTGCTGGCGCTCCGTCTATTACGCGGTGATCAAAGGATAAGCTAAGTACCATCATTGGTCTAACTTCCACTTGACCTTCCACCACGACTGGCTTTTCAATGATTCTGCCAACACCAAGTATTGCCGTTTCTGGTGGATTGATAATCGGTGTAAAACCGTCAATTGCATACATACCCAAATTACTAATTGTAAATGTACTTCCTTGCATTTCATCTGGTGTAAGCTTGCTTTCTCGGGCTTTCTTTCCTAATATTTTACTCATTTCTGTTAGTTCAGCTAATCCTCTTGTATTAACTTGCTTCAAGGAAGGAACAACCAATCCATTCTCAACCGCTACTGCTAGACCAATATTAATGTCCTTATTGTAAATAATTTCATTATCTATAAGAGAGGCATTAACTTTAGGGTGATTGCCAAGTACATGAGCCACTGTCTTCATAATAATTTCTGTATAAGACAAGCGGTAGCCTGTTTGCCCTTCAATCACAGGTAATAACGCTTTTCTAACCTCTATTGCTTTTGTCATATCAACTTCACTAGTCAAAGTTACATGTGGGATTGTACGAACACTTTCGAGCATTTTTTCCGCTATTGCCTTGCGTAACCCTTTTAGTTTCACGCGTTCACCTGTTGCAGATGCCGATTGTTTTTTCGCTTTCTCGATAGCTTCGATAACATCTGCTTTTTCAATCTTGCCATGAACACCAGTACCCGTAATCTCTTTTAAATCAATACCGTTTTCTTCAGCAATTTTCCTTGCTAATGGCGTTACTAGTATGCGAGTATTCTCCAGTGCTTGTAACACGTCTTGCTTCTGGATTCTTCCTTTAGGACCTGTTCCAGCTACCGAGCTTAGTATTATATCGTTTTCTCGTGCTAGCTTTCTTGCGACTGGGGTCGCACGTACTTTTCCATTAGAAGAAGGAGGATTCGTTTCTACCGTTTCCTCCGTTGTAGAGGTTGCGATTGGTTCATTAGAGTTTTCATTAGTACTAGTTACTTCTTCCTTAGATTCTTCACCACTCACTCCTGGAGACTCAGCTGGGACCGATTCATCTGAGCTACCAATATATCCAATAACCGTATTAACGGGAATCTCATCATCCTCTTGAAAATATTTTTTTAGTAAAATCCCTTCTTCATAGGACTCTACTTCAATATTTATCTTATCTGTCATAATCTCAAATAATGGTTCACCAACCTCAACGGCCTCACCTTCTTCTTTAAACCATTGAAGCAGTGTACCTACAGCCATCGTACTACTTAGCTTGGGCATGAATATTTCTTTTGCCATGTTGTTCCCTCCCTTATACGCGGTTTACGGTTTCTTTAACTGCTTGGATAATATCCGGTACTTGTGGTACATGGGCCTTTTCTAACTCGGGGTTATATGGAATTGGTGATTCTGCACCACCTAAACGTTTGATTGGAGCATCAAGAAAATCAAATGCTTCACTTTCTGCTATAACACTAGCAATCTCTCCACCGAATCCGCCTCGTTTGACTGCCTCATGAACGACAACAACACGACCAGTCTTCTTCACTGATTCCACAATGGTATCCTTATCTAACGGTACAAGGGTGCGTGGATCAACTACTTCCACACTAATTCCTTCTTTTTCAAGCTCTTTTGCTGCTTCCATTGCTTTATGCACCATAATCGCAGTAGCAACAATTGTTACATCTGTCCCTTCCCGCTTTATATCCGCTTTGCCTAAAGGAATAGAATATTGCTCTTCTGGAACCTCTGAACTAGTTTTATATAATAATTTGTGCTCATAGAAAATAACAGGATTCTCATCATCCATTGCGGCTTTTAAAAGTCCTTTAGCATCGTAAGCAGTTGATGGCTGTACAACTTTTAGACCTGGTATGTGAGCGACCCATGCTTCTAAACTTTGCGAATGCTGTGCGGCTGCTCCGGTACCAGAACCACTTGGAGTTCGGACTACCATCGGAACTTTACCCTTTCCACCATACATATAGCGAATCTTCGCCGCTTGATTGACAAGCTGGTCTAGAGCTATCGTAATGAAGTCTGAGAATTGTAATTCTAGTATTGGACGCATGCCAGTTAAAGCTGAACCAACAGCCGTACCAGCAATTCCCGCTTCACTAATCGGTGTATTACGTACACGTTCTGGCCCAAACTCTTCAATCATGCCTCGAGTTACACCAAATGCTCCACCATATACGCCAATGTCTTCCCCTAAAATATAGACATCTCCGTTTTTTCGCATTTCCTGACTCATCGCTTCACGTACTGCTTCTAAGTAAGTAATTTCTCTCATTGGTATCCCCTCCTATGCATAAACATCCGTTAATAAATCATCCAGTGTCGGTGCAGGACTTTGTTCTGCAAAAGTAACCGCATCTTCAATTTCTTTTTTCGCTTCCAGACGAATAGCTTCTGCCTTTTCTTCCGTTAGTAAACCTGCTTCGATTAATACTTCCTTATAACGTTTTATTGGATCCTTTTTACGCCATTCTTGTTCTTCTTCACGGGTACGATATTTCTTCGCATCACTCTTTGAATGACCTTTCCAACGATATGTCTTTGCTTCAATTAATGTTGGACCTTCTCCTCGTTTCGCACGTTGTATCGCTTCATCTGTTACATTCATCATTTCGATAATATCGTTACCATCGGCAACAACGCCTGGGATTCCATAGGCGTGTGCTCGGTCAGCAATATTTTCTAATCGTATCATCTCTTTTACGGAACCTGACATACCGTATTGATTATTTTCACAGACAAAGATGACTGGCAAATCCCAGATAGCAGCTAAATTGACTGCTTCATGGAAGCTCCCTTCATTTGTGGCTCCATCTCCAAAGAAGCAAACTGTTACATAGTCTAGCTTTTTCATTTTAGCTGTTAATGCCGAACCAACAGCCAACGGTATACCACCAGCAACAATCCCATTTGCCCCCAGATTCCCCATATCTACGTCAGCAATATGCATGGATCCACCCTTACCTTTACAGTAACCAGTAGTCCGGCCAAACAGCTCTGCCATCATTCGATCAGGGGTCGCACCCTTAGCAATACAGTGTCCGTGTCCACGGTGAGTACTGGTGATTTTATCTTCTACAGATAGTAACGCACACACACCAGCAGCACTGGCTTCCTGACCTACGGCTAAATGTGTCGTACCATGAATCATACCCTTTGCAAAAAATTCATCTACTTTTTCATCAAATAAACGGATTAACCACATTTGTTTGTATAGGTCTAGTAGTTTTTCTTTAGTTATAACTTCTGGAATGTTTAACACATTGCTATTGTTCATTTTACCTCTCCTTTACATTTGTTTTCGCTTGTTACTTTTGTAAAATTTAATGTAATAAAATATGTTTCACCTTTATCAAGCAAAACATATGTTGTGTTTACTATAGTTCATACATCCATAAGGAGTGTTAATCCAGTTAAAACTCTCTATCTTGCAATGAACGTAATTTCCAGATTGTTGATTCTTTTGTCTGTTCAACATCATCGTAAGTGATAATATCACCTTTTTTAATAGAGCGTTTAAGCATAACATTTGAGTCTACTAGACCAATAGGAAGTGCGTTAAGAGATTTTGCTTCTGTTGCCTTCAACAGCTTACCATATACGGTATATCCACCAATGCTATCTAAATATTCCCCAGCTTCTAGATCCCTTTTAGCTACTGTGACAGTTTCTCCTTGTATCCCTTTATATGGTGCTATGGTTGCTTCATTATCGAAATAAGCTTTTGCAATCGATAATGGTGTTTCAAGACTTGTTAAATGGTATGGACGATATAGAACATAATTCGGTCCATCTCCCATTTTTAAATATTTCATTTCCGCATTAACTTCTTCTTTGTCAGAAGCGATAATAACAAACACCCCAGGAGCAATTCCGTTTATAAATTCAACTACTTTTCTACCGTTCAATTTGCCACCTTTGTCTTTTTCCAAGAAGATACCAGGAAGTTCATTTACAGTAGCTTCAAATCCATGCATTCCTGGCTGATCTGGTAAAAAGCCAGTCGCATTTGCTACAGCGTTCATTTCTACCATCGTTTTTGTACCATCTTGGAAAGATGCTAGCATTTTCGGTGATGCTCCCTTTAGTTTTGCCTCTTCTTTCGCTGTTTCTGGATTAGCCTCTAAATTTAATGGATTATTTTTTCCTTTCCCTAAAGCAACTATTTCAAATCCCATAGCATCTGCAAAGTCATATAATTCCATTATCGCACCAGGTTCATCTCCAGCGGACCCCGTGTATACTATTCCACTTGCATCAGCCATTTTCTTAAGTAATGGTCCAACAGTGACATCTGCTTCTGCATTAAGCATAACAATATGCTTACGATTTAAAATCGTATCCCAAGCTATCTCAGCACCTATATTTGGAACACCAGTAGCATCAACAACTACATCTACTTCTGGCAATGTAGTAACTAATTGCGTATTAGTAGTAGCGACAACTTTATTCTCTTGTACCGCTTTTGATGCATCTTTTGCATCCTCGGTAACTACTATTTCATTTGCTTCTATTCCAGCGTGTTTATAGGCATTCGTAATATTGTCGATAAATAAATCTGCTGTTACAACTACTCGCATACCTTTCATACTTTCAATTTGGGAGATCATCCCACGTCCCATTTGCCCTGCACCAACTAAACCAACTTTAATATACGAACCTTCATTTTCTAGTTTTGCTAGTTTTCTATTAATATTTAACATCTACTCCACTCCCCTTTGTTGTATTTATTAACCCCTTTGAAAGGTAATTTTTGACTTTGTACGAATATCTGGAATTTCCTTCTTTTCTAAACAAACAGTTCCAGGAAGATCCGCCTGCATTTCCCCATTGAAATTAAAGGTTGCATGTCCTAATTCTTGTAACGTTTCATTTACTTTATTACCAACAAATAAGATTTTGAAGCTCTCACCATCTATTACCATCTCATCTCCTGCTTGGATCTCTTCCATTATGTTTCGTGAATTATGAATGACAGAAATTCCTTTCAAATCTGCTGGTACCGTATCATTAAATAAAATCATCATCGATTCTTCAAACATTAAAGTAGCTTCTTCGCCAACTTCAACAACATTTAACTCTAAATATACACTCATCTTTTCACCCCTCAAATGAAATTACAAATGTAACTATATGTTACATTTGTAATTGTAAAGCGCTTTCTTTTTCTAGTCAAGTTATACTTCCTTTTAGCTGTACAAACCAAAGCTTGCAAAATAAGCGATAATAACTGCTATTGGTCCAGTAATAAGACGTGAGAATAAGACCGCCGGCACACCTACCTCAATCGTTTCCGGTTCTGCTTCACCCAAAGTCAGACCAACTGGTACAAAGTCTGTTCCTACTTGTGGATTTATTGCAAATAATGCAGGCAATGCCATTTGTGGAGGGATATTGCCATTAGCTATTTCTACTCCGATTAACACCCCAACAACTTGTGCAATTACAGCACCTGGTGCTAATAATGGGGAAACAATTGGGATTGCAGCAACTAAAGATATAATCAACATACCAATTAGGCTTGTGGCCATCGGAGCAACTAGATTAGCGATAAAATCTCCAATTCCAGTAAATGTAATAATTCCCATAAGTGCACTTACAAATGCCATAAAAGGTAGTATGTTCTTTATAACCGTTTCAATCGTGTCCCTACCAGACTGGAAGAATACGCTTACAACATTTCCAACCTTATTTCCTAACACTTCGATTAACTTCATAATCGGGTTCTTTTTCTTGCCCTTTTCACTGTTGTTCTCTCTAACTTTCGCTTTTGCTTCTTCTTTTAGCTGCTGGGCTATCTTCTTGTCCATTAAATTACTAGGTTGACTTTCTTCTATAGATGAAGCAGCAATCTCCTCTGCCTCTACATCCTCGATATTCCGAACATCTACTCCAGATACAAAATTTCCTTCATTAATAAACTTTAGTAGAGGTCCAGATGGTGAATTACTATATGTGTTTATCGTTTTAACACCCATTCGTGGATATACTCCACTTCTTGCAGTACCACCACAGTTAATTACCGCGGCAGCTATTTCTTCTTTAGGTACTGATTTCTCAAAACCATCAATAGCAATACCACCAGTACGATCTGCTATCTCCTGAGCGACTTTATGAACTCCACCACCAGTAACAGAAATAATGTATTTTTGCTGATCACTAGGGGTTATGATTAATGGTCCACCCCAACCGGATGGTCCCTTTACAACTTTCACTGATTTGTACTCAACCATACGACACCCTCCTCAATTGCATATTCTTCATACCTAAGCAGCATTTCTGCTTTTTAGCATACGATCTGTAATAATTTCAGTAACAATACCTCTAATTAACATAACTATAATTCCTACTAATAAGAATCGTAACGCTAATGGCCCAAGCGATAATCCTAGTTCCGTAATCCCTGCTGCAATTCCCATCCAAACAAATAATTCAGCAGGATTGGCATGTGGGAATAGTCCAGTGATTGGATGTACAAAAGATACTGCTGAATCATAGAATGCAGGTTTTTGCTTCTCTGGTAAAAACCTCCCAAATGTGTAACACATTGGATTAGTTAAGAAAAACACAGCCAAAAATGGGAATATAGTATAGCGAAGAATAAAGAATTTAGTACATTTCTGTGCAAACTTATTAACTCTTTCCTCACCTATAAATCTAACAAGTGCATTAACTGCTGTGATTAGTACTACTAGCATTGGAATAATTCCAGTTACAAGTCCCATGAAAGTTTCTCCACCTTCTTGGAACATTCCAATAAAGCCTTCTGCTAAATGAATTAAGAAATCCATGCTTCATTCCCCTTTCCTTTGTTAATTTCTTTTTGAATCATGTCAATTGCACCGGACAGCGCATGTTTTTCTATATTATTCAAATTTTGAGAATTTTTACTTTGTAATAAGTTTTTTCCGATGAGTTCTTTACGATCTTTAAATCTAGCAAATACAGTGATTCCTTTCATCACTTTTGCTTCAACTATATCTAGCTCTTCATCACAAACTAACAATACCAACGCACCTGTACCAAATTTTTTCTTATAGTATCCTGTACCTAGGTACCCAGACTTTCTTTTAGTAAATTCTCGTATATGCTTACGATACTGCTTCACTTGGAGATGAGTCAGTAAAAACTGTAATCCCCAAATTAGTGCAAAAATGATAATGAAATTACCCCACATACCAACCCTCCTTTACATCTGTAATGGGATATTACTAATGTTAAATAACATGATAAAGCGCTTTCAAATTCTTGTCAATGAATTTTTATAATTAATTCGAAATAAAAGTTAATCCTCTTGCCGTAATATCGTCTAACACTACAGTGGACAAGCATTTATGCTTTAAAGCAACATGAAGAGCTTCTACTTTATGTTGCCCGCTTACAACCGCGATTACTTCTGGTATACTTTTTAAATCTTGTAAATTAATACCAATTGTTCTATAGTTTAACGAATGTTCTACATGGTTTCCATTTACATCATAGAAGATCGAGTTTATATCACCAACCGCCCCTAATTCAATTAAACTATTTTGTTCTTCTTGACTAACATAGCCCAATTCATTCATCGTTGCATTATATCCTGGATTACCTATACCCACTATGGCAAGATCTACTGCCCTTCCTTTGAGTAAAACATCGTGTACATCCTTTGACGACATAATTCGATTTCTTAAATCCATATTTTCAACTATTGCTGGAGCATATAAATAAGAGGATGATGTGTTTAATTTCTTTGCCATTTGAAATGTCAGATGATTAGAATGGTAATGAACATTATACTGCCCCATCCCACCAATAAGAGGGGTAATGTGTACATGTCCCTTATCTTGATATTCAATTGCTTCTACCACAGCGTGAACAGACTTCCCCCACGATACGCCAATTGAATTAATCTTTTCAAGCCTTCTTTCGATATATTCAGCCGCTGCTTTTCCTATGTTACGCATAATCATATCCGGTCCATCATCCCCAGTTGCAACCACAATAACCTCTTGTAGCCCGTATTTTTTTTCGATTAATCTTTCTAATCCAACGGTGTGTATTGTCTCATCCTTTATATAAATCTCCACAATATTACTTTCTTTTGCTTGTTTTAAAAGCTTAGAAATAATAGGTCTTGATTTATTGACCTTTTTAGCAATTTCACTTTGTGTCCAACCTTCGAAATAATATAGCTTTGCAACTCTAATAAGTAACTCCCTTTCTAATTTATCCATTTTTATCCCCCCGTCTTCTTTAGCACCGATAACATAATATCATAATTAATTAAAATCGTTTCACAATATTAATATATAATGAATCCTAATAGATCCGTATTGTAAACCCTTTCTTGACTATCATTACCCTTCCAGATATACTGAAACTAAATTTACAATTGTTCTTAATTAGAACATATGAACAGTTATTTGTAAAGGAGATGGGCAATGAATAATTCAATTTCTTTTTCAACTCAAAATCGAAAGACAGTCATTACCAAAATGGAACAAGAGCTTTTTGATGTAATCGTGATTGGCGGTGGTATAACAGGAAGTGGGATTGCATTAGATGCTATTAGTAGAGGTTTAAACGTGGCATTAATTGAGAGAAAAGACTTTGCTTCAGGTACTAGTAGTCGTTCTGGAAAGCTGATACATGGTGGCTTGAAATATCTACAAAACTTTGATTTTCCAGTAGTCAAAGAAACTGGTTCTGAAAGAGAAATTGTATACAATAATGCTCTTCACCTAGTTTATCCAATCAAAATGAACTTTCCTTTAATCAAAAATGAATCTTATAATCTATTAACATTAAAAGCTGGTCTAACTTTATATGATCGTCTAGCAGGAGTAAAAAAGGAAGAGCGACACAGAATTTACGGGAAAAAGAAAACGCTTCAAAATGAGCCTCTCTTTAACCCAAATACGGTTAAAGGTAGTGGAGTTTATGTTGAATATCGAACAGATGACAGCCGCTTAACGATGGAGGTAGCCAAAACCGCGGCGGAGAAAGGAGCTCAAGTTTTAAATTATGCTGAAATGACCGAATTTCTCAAGAATGAGGAAAATATAGTAAAAGGGATTGTAGTTAAAGATCATATTGAAAACAAAACCTTTACTATCTATGGAAAACATATTGTAAATGCTGCTGGTCCATGGGTTGATGTCGTTCGAAAAAAGGATAGACCCGTTACTGGTAAATATATGGTTCTAGCAAAAGGTATCCATATTGTATTTGATCGAAAGTCTTTACCAGTAAACTCCTCCATCTACTTCCAGCATAAAGGCCGAATGATAGCGGTAATCCCCATTGGTAATCGAACATATGTGGGTTCCACTGAATCAACATATAAGGAGGATATGGATGATATTCATGTAAATCTTGCAGAAGTACATTACTTACTCGGTTGTTTAAAAGATATGTTCCCGAATCTTACCTTGAGTGTTAGCGATGTAATATCTAGTTGGGCCGGTATAAGACCACTGATTGGTCAAGAGGGAAAATCACCTGCAGAACTTTCTCGGCATGATGAGATATTCGAATCCGATACCGGACTTATTACTATCGCAGGAGGCAAGTTAACAGGTTACCGAAAAATGGCAGAAAGAGTCATGCAATATATCGAGAAAAAAGAGAAGAAGAATGTAACCCCCTCTAAAACAGACACTATAAAACTGTCCGGTTCCCAGTTTTACAATCAACAGGAGCTAGAATCCTATGCAGAAAAGCTTACTGGATATTATCACGATATTCAACTAGATAAGGAGGATATTCTAAATTTAGTCTATAGATATGGTTCTAATACGGAGCTAGTTTTACAATCAATCAGCAGCTATAAACAGCTTGAAAATAGGGAAGATATGGCAATATTAGGCGAGCTTAAGTATACCGTGGAGCATGAAATGGTCACTTCTTTAGTTGACTTTTATGATCGGAGAACTAGTTACTTACTATTTGAACCTCAAAAAATAACTAGTTCACTAGATTTAGTAAGTGATGAATTAGCAAAACTATTAAATTGGACACCCGAAAAAAAACAAGAGGAAAAAAGACAACTATATTATGCCATAAGTAAGACCCTTTCTTTTAAATAAAGTATTTGAAGGAGGAATATACGTGCACATTGTAGCACTGACAGATAAAGAAACGCTTCAATATACGGAAAAAGCTATCCCAGATATTACAGAAAATGAAATTCTACTAAAAGTTCATGCTATTGGAGTATGTGGCTCCGATCTACGTATCTATAAAAATGGGGATGACCGAGTTAACTATCCTAGAGTTATTGGACATGAGATTGCTGGTGAAGTTGTTAAAATAGGGAAAATGGTAAAACGCTTTAAAATTGGGGATCGTGTTACATTAGGTGCTCATATTCCATGTGGTGAATGTTTATTCTGCCAAAAAGAAGAAGGACATCAATGTGTAAAAGGAGAGTCTGTTGGCTATCAGATTGATGGTGGCTTTAGTGAATATGTTGTGTTACCAAGAAATTTTGTTGAATATGGCTCCATCCAAAAAATCAAAGATTCTACCTCCTATGAGCTTGCCTCTTTATCCGAACCATTTTCTTGTGTTTTAAGTGGATTAAAGGAGGTAGAAATAAATGCTGGCGATACCGTTGTTGTATATGGAGCAGGTGCTATTGGATGTATGTATATTGCTGCAGCCAAAAAAATGGGAGCTACAAAGGTAATTACTATTCAACGTTCTAAGCCTCGACAAGACAAAGCTTTACAGGTCGGTTCAGATGTTGTAATAGATCCAAACTCTACCAACACATTTGAAAAAGTGATGGAAGAAACAAATGGACTTGGAGCTGATGTCGTGATTATTACCGCTCCATCAGCATCAGTGCAAAAAGAAGCACTAGAAATCGCCAAAAAAACTGGTAGAGTATTGTTTTTTGCCGGAGTAAAGCAATTGAATGAAATATCTCTAAATACTAATCATATCATTTATAAACAACTGAAAATTGTGGGAACCCATGGTGCACCTAGGAGATTACATGTTGAGGCAGTAAAGTGGATTGATGAAGGTATCATCGACTTTTCTTTCTTTATCACGCATAGATTTTCATTGCGAGAAACTGAATTAGCATTTAAAACTGCACTAAATAAAGATGGCTTAAAATGTATTGTACTTCCTTATAATTAGATAAAATCCCTTCTATCACTAGGAGGGATTTTCTGTCCAATCAAATTTCCGATTTTATTAATTCCTGAGCAGTTCGGTCGTCTGTTATTAAAACATCTAAATAACCACCTTGAAGAGCTGCCTCAATACTTTCTAATTTATAGGAGCCTTCTACTATTCCGATAACCTCTGGAATATTTTTAATTTCTTCTAGATTTAACCCGATAACCTGTTGATTTAGTGGATGATCCAACTCATTACCAACCGCATCATAGAAGCGAGAGCTGATATCTCCTACAGCTCCTGCCTTGCGTAACGAAACTAAATCACTTTCATTTAAGTAGCCGATTTTTTCCATTGTGGAGCCTTTGAATGGATTTCCTATTCCAACGATTGCTAGGTCCACATTTTTTGCTTCCTCCAAAACATCTGCAATATCTTTTGTACTAATTAATCTTTCTTTCAAATCTAAAGACTCTACAAGTGCTGGAGCATATAAATAAGAACATTTGCTGTTCATTTTTTGGGCTAGGTTAAAAGCTAGTTGATTGGAATGAAGATGAACAAATTCGCTACCCATTCCACCTACAATTGGAACGATATGAACATCCTTTTTGCGCTCATAAGGATATTCTTCTACTACAGAAAGCAAGGTAGATCCCCAAGAAATCCCTAAGCTTTTAATATTATTTGAGCGTTTCACAAGATAAGATGCTGCCGATTTCCCTAATTGCCGCTTCACCATTTCTGGTGCAAATCCTGCCGTAGAAACAACTATTACTTCCTTCAAATTAAATTTCTTAGCTAATTTCTGCTCAAGTTCTACTGTTTGAAACGTCTCATCCTTAATATAAATCTCTATAATTCCTTCTTTTTTGGCATTATTTAATAGCTTAGATATGACAGGACGTGATACATTATATTTCTTTGCTATTTCAGCCTGTGTTTGTCCTTCAAAATAATATAGCATCGCTACTTTTACTAATAACCGTCGTTCTTCCCAACTTAACATAGTATCGCTCTTTTCTTGAATCGCATTTTTCTATCTTACCAAGATGATAAGATGTAATCTATACAGTGTCAAGATACGTAATGACTAGGCCTACATCAGGCAACGAAAAGGAGAGTAGCTAACCTACTCCCCCAACTCAAGCAACTAGTTATGAAACTTATCTCTTTTTTAAGGATGGAAAATTACTTTAACAGAATCCATTTCACGATTCGTAATCTTTTGGAATGTTGCTGGCCCTTCTTTTAATGGTAAACGATGAGAAATCATCGGTGCAGACTTTATTTGTCCGGTACTCATATAATGTATAGTTGAACTCCATTCTTTACCTGGGAAAGGTGCGGAGATGGCATTCCAAGAACCATAAACCGTTAGCTCATTACGAACGATTTTTTCAAAGAAAAAGCGTTCGATATTAATATCTGCATACGGGATACCCATGAATACGACCTCTCCACCTTTACGTGGTAGAGCGAATACTTGTGCTGATGTAATGGGAGAACCCGCTGATTCCACCGCTAAATCTACACCGCGTCCGTTTGTATGCTCCAGGATTTGCTCATGAGCAGGCTTCTCTAGCGAATTAATCGTGACATCAGCACCAAGCTCTTTCGCAATTGCTAGCTTTTTATCATCGATATCGATTGCATAGACCTTCTTCGCTCCGAAAATCTTCGCCCATTGTACTGCAAGCAAACCAATACTACCTACACCCATAATCGCTACTTCAGCACCGGGTTGAATAGTTGTACGATAGAAGCCATGTGCGACAACAGCTGAAGGCTCTACCATAGCTGCTGTGTCAAAGTCCACAGTATCTGGTAGTGGAATAACATGTGTTGCTGGAAGCTTCGTATATTCAGCATAGGCACCAGGACGATAAGCACCAATGACGGATAGCTTTTCACATCGTGCTGGTTCCCCCTTCATACAGTAGTCACATTCACCACAAACAAAAGCTGGGCAGCCTGCAACACGATCACCAACTTTGACATTGGTTACCCCTTTTCCAATTTCTATAACCTCTCCAGCAAACTCATGACCAAACGTCATCCCTTCCACATATGGTCCAAGCTTACGATAGCGAGACGTATCCGATCCACATATTCCTACAGATTTAACTTTTATAATCACGTCGTTCAAATCTTCAATTACTGGTTTTGGCGTGTTCTCTTCAAAACGGAGATCTTCTACTCCATATAAATTTAATGCTTTCAAAACAAACACCCTTTCCCTTGTTGCCAATTAACTAGCTGACTTATTTTCCGTTTTCTTGGTGCTAGTGAAAAGTTTATATCCTGCAAAACCTATAATAATCGTGTTAAAAATCAGTTGATGTTCAAAGTAAAACGCACTTATTGACCGAAAAGGCCCTAACATAAAGTCTAAAAATGAATCTACCATTATTTTCCCTCATTCCTTTTCAAAGATATTATAAGCTCCATAACCAACTCGCCTTATATACTAGTTACTAGATTAGTAAGAGGATGTAGATACGCCACCACTTACAATCGCTACTGCTCCACTTGCACCGATACGATTTGCACCGGCTGCTACAATATTCACAGCATCTTCAAATGTTTTCACGCCACCTGCAGCTTTGACACCAATTTTGTCTCCAGCAACGGAACGAAGTAATTGAACATCTTCCACTGTTGCTCCTCCACCATTAAATCCAGTAGCTGTTTTAACAAAATCAGCTCCAGCTTCTATAATTAGTTCGGTAGCTTTTACTTTTTCTTCATCCGTTAGTAAAGCCGTTTCAATGATTACTTTTGTGGTTAAACCATTAGCAGCTTTTACCACAGCGGCGATGTCATCGCGTACGACATCATATTCACCAGATTTTAGTGCACCTAAGTTAACTAACATATCAATCTCGGTCGCACCATTCTTAATTGCTTCTTTCGTTTCTTCCACCTTCACATGGGTTGTTGCTCCACCAAGTGAGAATCCAATCGGAACCCCTACTTTAATTCCATGTGGGGATAATAATTCATGTGCATAAGATACATAGTAAGGATTCACAAATACGGTTTTGAAGCCATATTCAATGGTTTCTTCACAAAATGCTTTAATATCCGCTTTCGTTGCAGTAGGTGTTAACAATGTGTAATCTATCAACTCGATTAACTCTTGTTTATTCATTTGACATAGCCTCCCTGAAATCTAGTAATCTATTACTCTGCTGGTGTGAGTAAAACTTTAATTGCTTCACCACTCTTAATTGCTTGGTATGCCTCATCCCATTTCGTAATATCAAAGATGTGGGTAACTAGTGCTTTCGCATTCACTTTTCCTTCGTTCATTAATGCTAGAGAAGGCTCCCAATCAGCTGGCTTTTGACTTCTACTTCCTACGACGCGGATTTCTTTCTGAATGATTTTATCTAAATCAAATTGAATTTCTGGATTAGCAAATAGACCAACCTGTGCATACTGACCTTTCTTACGTAAAATATCTAGGCCTTGTTTAGCAGCAGGAACTGCACCAGAGCATTCTAGTACGACATCGGCACCGTAACCATTGGTTAACTCATTAACAAAAGCTTTCAAATCTTGCTCCTGTGTATTA
Source organism: Ornithinibacillus proteolyticus (assembly GCF_039581225.1). Lineage (NCBI taxonomy): Bacteria > Bacillati > Bacillota > Bacilli > Caryophanales > Bacillaceae > Ornithinibacillus > Ornithinibacillus proteolyticus. The sequence goes on from NZ_JBCPXV010000010.1 coordinate 24,679, forward strand.
ACCGTATAGTCGATTCCAACTTCTAATGCTTTATCCAAACGGACTTTGTCATTCGTTAGACCAGTAATAATAACGGTTGCGCCATAGCTTTTTGCTACTTGAGCAGCTAATAAGCCAATTGGTCCAGGCCCGATAACAACAACTAAATCCCCTTCATTTATTTCTGTTTTCGCTACTGCATGATAGGTACATGCTAATGGTTCTGTCATAGCAGCAGATTGATAGTCTACATTCTCAGGAAGATGATGAACACTTTCTTTACGAGCAATTAGGTATTTTGTAAATCCGCCATCTTGTTGTGAACCGAGTCCTTTACGATGATTACAAAGATTATAATCTTGTGTCTTACAATACTCACATTCTCCACAAATATAAAAAGTTGTCTCAGAAGTGACACGATCCCCAACTTTAAACTCGGTTACATTTTCACCAACTTCAACAACTTCCCCTGCAAATTCATGGCCTAATGTTACTGGAGTAGCCACTTTATAATGCCCTTCATACGTATGAATATCAGAACCACAAATACCAGCAAATTTCACTTCAATTTTCACTTGATCTGCACCTGGTGATGGTTCAGGCTTTTCTTGTACTTCTAGATTTCCAAATCCTAATTCCGTTTTTACTAGTGCTTTCATTGTTGTTCTCCTCCTTATGAATAACGGTACAATCTAATAATTTCAGTGGGGATTATCGTTAAACCCCACTGAATTTAAACGATGTAATTAGTTAAATAGGTCAAAGAATCTCCAGATAACCCAGTTAATTAAGTTACCACCTTGGTCAATACTGGAAACCATTGCAGAACCCTCTGGTAAATTGATACTTGCTTCTGTTGCCATTTGTGTAAATACTGGTGCAATATCGGTTGCCATATATAGGGATAATGCAATCATAATGGTACCTACAATGACAGAGTGAATGATATTACCACGAGCCGCACCTACAATAAATGCGATAACAAATGGAATCGTTGCTAAGTCACCAAATGGTAATACATTATTACCAGGTAAGATTACTGCGATTAAAACTGTAATCGGTGTCAAAATTAGTGCAGTTGCGATAACAGATGGATGTCCTAAAAGTACAGCTGCATCAAGACCAATTGTGATATCACTATCACCAAATTTCTTGTTTAACCAAGTACGTGCAGATTCAGAAACAGGCATTAAACCTTCCATCAAAATCTTAACCATACGAGGCATTAAGATCATAACAGCAGCCATAGACATACCGATTCCGATAATGTCACCAATGTCATAACCTGCAAGCGCCCCAATGGCAGCACCTAGAACTAAACCGATTACCATAGAATCACCGAATACACCAAAGCGTTTCTGGATAGAATCAGAATCTGCTTTTAATTTGTTGATTCCAGGAATTTTTTGTAACCCTTTTACTAAGAAAATGAAAGGTGCATACGATACAGTACTACCAGTTGCTACGGATACACCAGGCATTTCGTAGAAGTCACGAACCATTGGAGTAGTCCAGTCAGCAATCTTAAGACATAAGATTTGGAAAATTACTGCTGCGATTAATCCTTGGATAACGCTTCCAGAAATAGCATAGATAACAGCAGCCATGAAAGTATAATGCCAGTAGTTCCAAATATCTACGTTCATTACTTTTGTTGTTTTGGTTAAAAGCATAACAACGTTTACAACTAGACCTAGCGGAATAATAAACGCCGCTACAACAGATGCCCATGCAATAGAAGATGTAGCTGGCCAACCAACGTCAATTACGTTAAGTTCCACGCCTAGACGATCAACCATTCCTTGTGCTGCCGGTCCTAAGTTATGCGTTAACAAATCAATTACTAAGAAAATACCAACGAAAGCAACCCCGATAGTTAAACCAGAACGGAATGCTTTACCAGGCTTTTGACCGAAGAATAAACCAAGTAAAAATATCGCTACGGGTAGGATAACGGTTGCCCCTAATCCTAAAAATCCTTGTATAAAATCAACGAATGATTGCATTCTTTTTCCCCCTTATGAGGTGAAGCAAGAGATTTGTCCAAGGAGGCCAGTCTATGAGCTAGCCTCCTCACATAGACAAACATTTTCTTCACTACTTTTTAAGTTCCTCTAAGATTTGTTTCTTCGTATCTTCAATCCCGATACCAGTTAAGAAATTACGAGCATTAATAACCGGGAATGGATACTCCGTTTTTGTCATTGCAGTAGTTACTAGTAAATCTGCTGTGTCTACGTAGCTACCTACCTCAGCAATCTTGATTTGAACTAGATTCACTTCAATGCCATTTTCTTTCGCCATTTCTTCAATCGCACTATTTACAACAGTAGAAGTGGCAATACCAGCTCCACATGCTACTAAAACAGTCTTTTTCGCCATTATCTTTCACCTCCTTCAAATGCAAGTAATTCTAACTTTTCTTCTAGTAATGTTTTGATAGTTGACTTATCCGTCGCACTCACAATAGTTCTTAATGTCTGTTCATCTTGGAAGACTTGCATAAGCTTCTGTAAAAGGGTTAATTGAGAATGTGCTTCATCCATTGCTAGCATAAATACGATTTGTACTGGTGTAGTTTCACTGTCATCCCCCATGATGACAAAGTCTACTGGATTTTTTAAAACAGCAACACTAATTGTTTTCTCGTTAACGTGTTCTACATCCGTATGTGGAATTGCTACTGAAACTCCTGCAGTTGGTAGTCCGGTTGCAAACTCACTTTCACGCTTTAAGATAGCTTGGATAAAGCTCGTCTTGACAAGCCCTCTATCCACCAAATTCTGTGCCACTGTTTCTAATACCGCTTCCTTTGTTTCCCCTTCTACATCTAACAAGATTACAGATTCATCAAATACTAATTTCCCCATTGTTGTCACTCCACTTCTTTAACTTTCGTGCCACTTGTCTAGTCGATAGAGTAACGTGTAATAATCTCGTATACACGCTCTACTGATTCGGCACTAATTAATTCATTCACTTCTCTCTCTGAACCTACTAAATTCATTAACTGCATTAATGCATGAATATGCTGCTGCTTGTCTACAGCCGAAATCGCAATAATCAAATGAATATCATTTTCACTCGTATACGATACCCCATCTTTAATTCGTAAGAGGCTCATCCCAACCTCTCTTGCACCATCCTCAGGAGCAGCGTGTGGAATCGCAACACCTGGTGCAATCACAATATATGGGTCTTTCTCACAATACCGTAGCATGGCATCTACATATTGCGGTTCAATCTTACCCAGCTCTATAAGTGGCTTAGCACTTAAGCGAATCGCCGCTTCCCAAGAATCGACTGAATCAACTAACGAAATCGTGTCGCTTGTTAGGAGATCACGTAATCCTAAATCATTTTTAGATAAATCTTGCGTGACATAATTCCCACGTTCAGTCGGATCTAGATATTGTAATAGTGCCTCTTTTAAAGCCCTTTCATTATGAACCGTAGCATGCTTCGAGATAATATCTAACAGACCCTCAACCTGAATGTCATCCTGAACATAACCATGGACACCCAGCATCACTTGTCTTCTCAATCGATATTTTTCTTGCTTTCCAAGAAAAACCTTTGTTACAAACAATTTTTTATTTGTTTCTAAATTAATAGGAGAAAAAATCACATCAAATTCTAATGGATATTTTAAAAACTCTCGGACCGATAAATAATCGAGAAATACAAACTCTGGGAACAACTCTCTCAACTCATTAAACATCAGCCTAGAGACAGAAACTCCTTGTGGACAAACAACGATTGCTTTGATTTTCTTATCAATACTTTCACCGTGTTTGTTCATCCACCCACCAATTAACATGGTTATGAAAGCCGTTTCATTATCAGGAATATCAGTTCCTAGCAATTCTCGAATCGGACCAATAGAACGTTTCACTAAATGATGTAATTCTTTAAACTCCCTGCTTACTGATCCTTGGAAAAGGACGGTGTCAGTAAGATGATATTTGATTCGATAATATGCTGGTTTCATATGCTGCATGAGCTTATCTAATAACTGATCGCGATCTTGAAGATAGATACATGCACTTTTTTCAAAATGACGTAGCATATTGTCAATCGCTGGTAATAAATTCGGAATTTCTTTTCCTTCCATCATCTCTATTGAAAAGACATTGGTCGTCAGAAGGTGTAATGTAATAAAAAGTCGCTCCGATAAAGGAATATGATCTATATCATTTAGTAACTCTTCGGTTGCTTTATATTCCTTTGTATTAGAAAGCTCCTGGTATTCAATGGAAAAAGATTTCATTAGATGCCCTTTTTGAATCCTTCTAAACAATAGGATTAAAATATATGGCATCATTTGAAGTTTTTCGTCGGTGAATTTCAAATTAAGCTGATTCTCCACCTTTTCAACACGCTTCTTAAACTCGCAAATCTCCTCATCCTGAATGGTGGCTATTTTCTTTAATCGAGTTTCGCCATCATTTAGCTGCAAGATATGGTAGGTCATATGCATGAGCAATTTCCGAATTTGAAATTCTCTTCCTTCGAGTAAGTAACCAAACTTTCTCGAATAACGAATCGTTAATTCATAATCATCCACATAGCTTTGGGCTTGTTTTAAATCATTTAGAATGGTGTTCTTACTAACATCCAGTTCATATGTGAAATGATTAAGTGACAACTCTTCTTCTGAGCTAAGAATCATCATCAAGATAAGCTGAACTCGCTCTTCCTCACGAAGAATCGTTGTTTCGATAGTAGTAGAAATAGCTTCGCTGTTTCCACTAAGCTTCGTAAACACAGCTTGGTTTACTACGAAATGGCCTTGCCTTGTTCTTTCAATAACTGGGAGATTATTACTCATCAGCCATTCATTTATCTTTTGAATACTATAACCAAGCTGCCTACGTGTTAATTTAAATTTCTTCTCAAGTGCTACACTAGTAATACTTGGATTACTAGTTATCTCATCTAAGATCATTTTGTATCGATCACTTAGTACCACTTGCATCTCCCCTTGACATGTTTTATTGTAACACCTATTATACACCTTTTGTATCCGATTTCATCCCAATTAGTTGAACATCCATTGTACAATATTGTGATTTACATCATTAATCAAAGGATTTACAATGATTGTTCACAGTTATGTACAATTAAATCCTTGTTATTCCTCTTTATTCGTTATACTATTAATTTGTGAAAGCAATTTCATTTCACTTATCTAGTTAAATAGAAAAGGAGATTATTAGATATGACGACTGTTGAACAATTATCGATTAATGCCATTCGTACATTGTCAATCGATGCAATTGAAAAAGCAAACTCAGGACATCCTGGCTTACCAATGGGCGCTGCACCAATGGCCTATACACTTTGGACCGATTTCATGAATCACAATCCTAAAAACTCAAAATGGTTTAACCGCGACCGCTTTGTCCTTTCTGCTGGTCATGGTTCTATGCTTTTATACAGCTTGCTTCATTTATCTGGGTATAATGTAACCATTGATGATTTGAAAAACTTTAGACAATGGGGTTCTAAAACACCAGGACATCCGGAAGTAAACCATACAGACGGTGTTGAAGCGACAACTGGTCCACTTGGCCAAGGGATCGCTATGGCTGTTGGTATGGCAATGGCAGAACGTCATTTAGCAAGTAAATATAATAAGGAAGATTTAGCTGTTGTAGATCACTATACGTATTCACTTGTTGGTGATGGGGATTTAATGGAAGGAATTTCCCAAGAGGCAGCTTCTCTAGCTGGACATTTAGGATTAGGAAAGCTAATCGTACTATATGATTCTAATGACATCTCACTAGATGGAGATCTTGACCGCTCCTTCTCAGAAAGCACACAAGATCGCTTCAAAGCACTTGGATGGCAAGTACTATACGTAGAAGATGGTACTAATATCGAAGAAATTAGAAAAGCAATCCAAACAGCACAAGCAAACAGCGAGCAACCTACATTAATCGAAATTAAAACAGTTATCGGTTACGGATCACCTAATAAATCAGCATCTTCTGCTTCCCACGGTTCACCACTTGGTGGAGATGAAGTAAAGTTAACAAAAGAATTTTACGGTTGGGAGCATGAACCTTTCGAAGTACCAGAAGAAGTATATGCTGACTTTAATGAAAAAATCGTGAAAGCCGGTGCTGAAAAAGAAGCAGCATGGAACACGTTATTAGCTCAATATGAAGAACAATATCCAGAATTAGCCAAAGAGCTTAAGCAAGCAATTAATGGCGAACTTCCTGAAGGCTGGGAAAAAGCAATCCCTACTTTCGAAGCTGGTGTAGACAAGCTTGCAACGAGAGACTCTTCTGGAAAAGTATTAAATGCCATTGCAAAAGTCGTACCTAACTTTATCGGGGGAAGTGCCGACTTAGCTGGGTCTAATAAAACAACAATTAACGGTGAAGAGGACTTCACTAGAAACGATTACACAGGTCGTAACATCTGGTTTGGTGTACGTGAACATGCTATGGGTGCTGCATTAAACGGTATGGCGCTACACGGTGGATTAAACGTATTCGGTGGTACGTTCTTCGTATTCAATGACTACCTACGTCCTTCTATTCGCTTAGCGGCAATTATGAACCAACCTGTAACATATGTTTTAACACACGATTCTATCGCAGTTGGAGAAGATGGCCCGACACATGAACCAATCGAACATCTTGCAGCATTACGTGCAATGCCTGGTCTATCTACGATCCGCCCAGCAGATGCCAATGAAACAGCTGCAGCATGGCGCTTATCTGTAGAATCTACTGATACACCAACAGCCCTAGTATTAACTAGACAAGCACTTCCAACTTTAGAAGGAACAAAAGAACATGCTTATGAAGGTGTTCAAAAAGGTGCTTATATCATCAGTGATTCAGAGAAAGAAACACCAGACGCACTTCTTTTAGCAACTGGTTCCGAAGTACAACTAGCTGTACAAGCTCAGGAGACCCTAAAAGAAAAAGGTATTGACGTACGCGTAGTAAGCATGCCATCTTGGGACCGATTCGAAAAACAAGATGCAGCATACAAAAACAGCGTAATCCCTTCAAACGTCAAAGCGCGTGTTGCTATAGAAATGGGAGCTACATTCGGCTGGGAGCGTTATGTAGGCCTAGATGGTAAAGTACTAGGTATTGACCGCTTCGGCGCATCCGCACCTGGAAATGAAGTAATCGAAAAATATGGCTTCACGGTAGAAAACGTCGTGAAAGCAGTAGAAGAAGTATTATAATTTAATAAATCCCCCTTTAGGTAGATAGATATTGTTCTATTTACTTGAAGGGGTTTTTTAATTGCAAATTGAGGAGCTTTATTGGGCGTTGCATCCGGTATGTTAATCGGGGTTGATTAGCGCTGGAAGCTGCATCTGCTATTGATGGCAGTGCTCAGTACCCTTTTTCTCCCTCTCCACCGTGATTAGGGTACTGATAACTACTCTCTGTTACCTTTTTCTTCTCGCTCAACCGAATAAGGGCAATGATACTACCCCTCTGTTACCTTTTTCTCCTTGCTCAACCGAAATAGGGCACTGACACTTTCCCTCTGTTACCTTTTTCTCCCTCTCCACCATGATTAGGGCACGGATAACTACTCTCTGCTACCTTTTTCTTCTCGCTCAACCGAATAAAGGCACTGATACTACCCCTCTGTTACCTTTTTCTCCTTGCTCAACCGAAATAGGGCACTGACACTTTCCCTCTGCTACCTTTTTCTTCCTCTCCACCATGATTAGGGCACTGATAGCCCTGCTCGTTACCTTTACCCTCTCCCTCACCGTAATTAGGGCACGGATATCCGCTCTCATCCAAGCATCCACCTTCATCCTAGATTATTAAATAGATTATAATAGTAAAGAGAGTTTAATATAATAGCTAAAATCCGCTTTTTTATGCATACTAGAATCTAAATGATATAAAAACTTTATAAAGTGAGGATACACGATGATTGCAAAGACTGAAGAAGATTTTAATGGATTAAAAGAAATTGGAAAAATATGTGGGGCAATTAGAGATGAATTAGTCCACCTTACTAAACCTGGCATTACGACAAAGGAACTCGATGAAATTGCCGGTGAAATGTTTGAAAAAGCAGGGGCTCAATCTGCACCTAAAGGAGTCTATGATTTCCCAGGCTATACGTGCATTAGCATAAATGAAGAAGTAGCACACGGGATTCCAGGGGACCGGACTATTCAAGAAGGTGATCTGGTTAATATCGATGTTTCCGGTTCAAAAAACGGTTATTTTGCAGATACCGGAATTTCCTTTGTAGTTGGGAATGGAGAGAGCATTTCACAGAAAGTATGTGAGGTTGCTAAGGAAGCATTCTACGCTGGACTAGAAAAAGCAAAACCCGGTTCGAAATTAAGCGGACTCGGAAAAGCTGCACACAATGTAGCAAAACAGCATGGCTTAACAGTCGTAAAAAATCTTACTGGACATGGTATTGGGCGCTCTATTCATGAAGCACCAGACCATATTCTGAATTACTATTCTCGCTGGGATGATGGAATTTTAAAAGATGGAATGGTAATTGCCTTTGAGCCCTTTATCTCTACATTAGAAGAGGAAGTTTTCCAATCAGAAGATGGATGGACTTTCCTAACTGATGAAAGCATTGTGGCTCAATATGAGCATACAATTATTTTGACAAAGGAAGGACCAATTATTACTACATTATAGAACAATAAAATCTAGTTGTTCTACAATATAAATATGGCAAGTGTATCACGAGCTCAAATAGGCCCCCTCTCTAAACAAAAAGCTCCTGTCCTAGCGACAAGGAGCTTTTCATATTAAAAATCATCAGGATTCGATCCAGATCTTTCATTAATATTCAATTCATTGATTTGCTTCATTTCATCATCTGTTAACTCAAAATCAAAGATATCAGCATTTTCGCGAATTCTTTCTGCCTTTATAGATTTTGGAATAGTAATCACATGATTCTGAATGTCCCATCGTAGAATGACTTGTGGTACGGACTTACGGTATTTTTTTCCGATTTCAGTTAACATTGGGTCATCTAGCAGTCTACCACGCTTTAATGGAGACCACGCCTCAAGCTGTATATTCTCTTGTTCACAAAAAGCCTTCAGATCCACTTGAGTCAAATGAGGATGATACTCCACCTGGTTAATCGCAGGCTTCACCTTGCAAACAGCTAGTAAATCGTTTAAATGATGCACATGGAAATTACTAACCCCAATGGCCCGAACTCTACCATCTTCATATAGCTTTTCGAGTGCTCTGTACGTTTCTTTATACTTCCCAGAGACTGGCCAATGAACTAGATATAAATCTAAGTAATCCGTCCCAAGCTTTTCTAAGCTCTCATCAAATGCTTTTAAGGTAGATTCATAGCCTTGTTGATCATTCCACACTTTAGAAGTAATAAACAACTCCTCACGTGGGGTTCCAGATTCCCGTATCGCCTTCCCAACTCCACGCTCATTATGATAGAAAGATGCTGTATCAATATGTCGGTAACCATATTCAATTGCTGTACGGACTGCATAGACTACTGTTTCACCGTCCTCTACTTTGTATACCCCTAAGCCAAAACCAGGCATTTTGACACCATTATTTAATACTACTGTATCCGCCAAATTCTTAATCATTCAACAACACTCCCTTCCTCCTAGTAAACTAATTTTATCATGAGTAGTTCGAATTATTACTAATTTACAAGGAGAACAAGCTTTTTTTACTAAAACTACACGCATGATAAAAGCACTAATCTCATACACTGAATATTACTCAGAGGGCGGTTAAAGGCAAAAAACATAGATTGATAGCAACCAAATTTACGCGTAAAAAGGAATCGAATCCAGAAAGCCTACAAGAGCGAATCTCCATATCATAGAAGAAGGAGGAAAGTTCGTGACAAGCTTACAAAGCAAAAGTAGGAATGTCATTAGAATCACCCGATTAGTCTATAGTCAGAAGGAGTTGGAAGGGATTAAACGGAATGCAGCATATAGTGGAGCAAAAATTATTAGTACAACACCAATATACGACGGTGAAATGATATCCGTTATACTAGATCTAGATAAAAATAAAAGACAATTTTAAAGGTGAATTTTTCACTTCTAATAGATAGAAAGTCTTACAGGGACTGGACCTAATAACAAGAAGGGTCAGTCCCCTTCATTTATTATAACCCCCCTGAAAATAGCAAATTAAATCAAAATATTACCAATTATTATTTTTTCATTTGGAAACCTTTACATCAAAAAATACGATTGTCATATAAATTAAATAGTATTACTATTAATAACATCACAATTTTTCGTTTTTCGAAATAATTGTGAAAAAACACAAAGAGAAGGTGTATTTATGTCCCAAATGCTAGCATTAGTTATTGTTGTCTTTATCCTTTTAGTTGGGGATTGGGTCGCCATTAGAACAAAGGCATGGATACCGTCTATGTTCATTAGTGCTGTCCTATTCCTTATTGGATATTGGACATTTTTCCCACAAGATATTGTCTCCATCGCTGGTATCCCATCTGCAGTAGCCACGATGCTAATGTATTTGTTAATTACCAACATGGGTACACTTCTTTCCTTACAAGAACTGAAAGCCCAATGGAAAACGATTCTTATTGCTATATCCGGAATTGTCGGAATTATCGTATTTTTACTCGGAATTGGTACTTTTATTTTTGGATTTAAAACGATGGTTGTCGCTATTCCCCCATTAATTGGTGGTCTAGTATCCGCAATCATCATGTCTGATGGTGCTAGTGCTGCGGGTCTTACTTCTTTAGCTGTATTTGCCATCGTCATCTATGTCATGCAAGGCTTTGCAGGATATCCGATTACATCCATTATGCTGAAGAAGGAAGGAAAAAGACTCCTTCAACAATATAGAAATGGTGAATTAGCAGTAACTGAAAACGTACAAGCAGCTGATAAAACGACTGAATCAAACGAATCTAGTCTGAAACTATTTAAAAATCTACCTGATAAATACAACACAGAATTCTTTAAATTCTTTAGATTGATTATCGTAGCATTCTTAGCATACTTTGTTTCAACACTAGTCGAACCTGTTGTGTCCATTAGTCCATTTGTCCTTTGCTTACTATTCGGTATTATTGGGAAAAGTATTGGCTTTTTGGAAAAACAAGTATTGCAAAAGGCAAACGGATTTGGCTTTGCCATCATGGCTCTGATGCTTTTCATTTTTGACGGATTAAAGCAAGCAACACCAAGTATGATGGCGGAAATTATTCTTCCGCTGCTCGGTTCTATCATTATTGGGGTTGTTGGGATGTACATTTTCTCCTTTATTGCTGGTAAGCTCTTAAAGGTAAGCAAAGAAATGGCCTTTGCTGTTTCGTTAACGGCACTCTATGGATTCCCTGCGGACTACATTATTACGAATGAAGTTATCAACTCACTAACGAAAGATGAAAAAGAAAAAGAAGTTCTAACAAGCCACATGCTACCACCGATGCTCGTTGGAGGATTTATCACCGTTACGATTGTATCGGTAGTACTAGCAGGCATTTTCGTAAGCTTCTTGTAAATAGATGGAGGAGAGATTAACATGAACAATCTACAAGCACGTATTGAAGCACATATCGACACCTTAAGTAAATTCACAGCAACCCCTGGCCAAGGAACAACTAGACTCACATATAGTCAGGAGGACAAACAAGCTCGGGAATATATAAAAGAAAAGATGAAGGAATACGGATTACAGGTTCGTGAAGATGGGCTAGGTAACATTTTTGGAAAACTTGAAGGAACGTTAAAAGATGCACCAAGTGTTCTAATCGGTTCCCATTTTGATTCGGTTCCACATGGTGGATCCTATGATGGGCCTGCAGGAGTAGTAGCTGGACTTGAGGTAGCTGCTTTGTTTAAAGAAAAGGGCATTAAACCTAAATATCCCCTAGAAGTGATCGCCCTTATTGAGGAAGAAGGTGCTAGATTTAGCGGTGGATTAATGGGCTCCAGAGGAATCACTGGTTTACTTAGTGAAGAGGAATTTTATAAGCTAACAGATTCTAATGGGGTCACTACAGTAGATGCAATGACTGAAATCGGCCTTGATCCATCACTTCCGAAAAAGAGAGATCCAAAAACAATCAAAGCTTTCTTAGAATTGCATATTGAACAAGGGCCTATATTAGAAGATAAGAAAATACCAATCGGGGTAGTCGAAACAATTGTCGGTCTAACTCAATTTGAAATCACAGTAGAAGGTCAAGCAGGCCATGCAGGGACAACTCCAATGAATCGCCGGGCTGATGCGTTAGTAAAAGCAGCACAGATTATCAGCCAATTACCTAATCTGGCAATCGAAGAAGGTGAAGGTACCGTGGTAACTACTGGAAAACTAAATGTATTTCCAAACGGTTCAAATGTCATCCCGAAAAAGACCGTCTTCACCGTAGATATACGTTCTGGTAAAGAAGAGCATATCCAAAATGTTATTCGTAAAATGAACAACCTAATGGAATCCCATAAGGAGGATGGAATTCAAATTACGGCTACCCAACAATTGTATATGGAGCCTAAAGTAATGAATCCGACCATTGTTAATCTATTAAAACAAACGAGCGGTCATTTAGAGATTCCCTATTGTTCCATTAATAGCGGAGCTGGTCATGATGCAATGGTACTAGCAGAAGTAACCGATGTGGGCATGCTATTCATTCCTAGTAAAGATGGACTTAGCCATACCCCGGAAGAATGGTCTGACTCCTTGGATATTGCTAGAGCCGTTGAAATTCTTTTTGAAACTGCCAAGAAATTAACGGAGGTAGAAGATCATGATTAATGAAACGATAAAAAAAGGCACCTTACAATACAAGGAAGAATTAACAACCCTTCGTAGGAAACTTCATAGCGAACCTGAACTATCTTGGGAAGAATACAATACAACCAATTTTGTTTGTGATTATCTCGATCAATTAGGAATCTCCTATCGTAGAGCAGAGCCAACTGGTGTAATTGCCACTATTCACGGGGGAAAACCAGGAAAAACCGTAGCATTAAGAGGGGATATGGACGCCCTTTCTGTTGAAGAATTAAATCAAGATTTACCATATGCTTCTAAGTACCCTGGAAAAATGCACGCCTGCGGTCATGACGCCCATACTGCTATGCTATTAATTGCAGCTAAGGTGTTAAATGAAAGAAAAGCCGACCTGCCCGGCAATGTACGGTTATTATTCCAACCAGCTGAGGAAGTAGCAGAAGGAGCGAAAGCATTCGTTAAGCAGGGAGCTGTCGATGATGTAGACAATGTCTTTGGCATTCACATTTGGTCGCAAATGCCGACAGGGACAGTATCCTGTACACCAGGACCTTCCTTTGCCTCTGCTGATTTATTTAACGTAACCTTCAAAGGAAAAGGTGGACACGGAGCACTTCCTCATGCCTGTGTCGATACGGCTATTGTGGCCTCTTCCTTTGTCATGAATGTGCAAAGCATTGTATCCAGAACGATCGATACACAGCAACCAGCTGTCGTGACCATCGGAAAAATGGATGTCGGCACCCGCTTCAATGTCATTGCCGAAAATGCCGTAATCGAGGGAACCGTTCGATGCTTTGATCCCGAAGTACGAGACCATATCGAAAGCCAGCTCCAGCACTATGCAGATCAGGTAGCCGCTTTATACGGAGCAACCGCAAAACTAGAATACACCCGAGGAACACAAGCCGTTATTAATGAGGAGGAAAGTGCTAAGCTGACGCAAAACATCGTACATGAAGCTTTTGGTGAAAACGCATTGTATCACGAAAAGCCAACCATGGGTGGCGAAGATTTCAGCGATTATTTTGAAAAGGCACCTGGTTGCTTCGCACTTGTCGGTAGTGGCAATCCAGAAAAAGATACCGAATGGGCGCATCATCATGGAAAATTCAATATCGACGAAGACGCCCTTGTCGTAGGGGCAGAGCTTTATGCTCAGTATGCATGGGGGTATTTAAATAAATAGTAATGCATAGCATACATCACACGGTCAGTTCACCTGAAATGAGGTAGGGCTGACCTGTTTTTTTGGTAGATTGAAAGAAAGTGTGTATTAAAACTTACACTATTCATTTGACAACCCCATTTTATCTGGTCTTGCTTTTAGGTTTGGATAGTTTAATACTACTATTAATCAATTCTCTCCACTCCCTCTCGACTTTGAATAATTAACTGCTTTTATTAATCAATATCTCTAATATCCCAGATTGTTTTAATCGATTGAACACTTCTATCAATCATTCCGCCTACTCCACAAACAGTTTTTAATCAAACGACTATTTAAATCCTTACTCGCATCCCCTTCCTACTAGATTCATATGCCCCTAATGCAACCTCTAATGCTTTCAGTCCATCATCCCCAGTGATAAACGGCTCCCGACCAGTTTCAACACATGCCACAAAATCTTTGATTAAGGCTAAATCCATATCACTACCATATAAAACATAGGTTAGTGGTTTACGATCATTTGTATATAGACGGAAATATTCCCCAAAGGCATCCGCACTCACTGTCTGTTTAGTACCAATAACTTCGATTGTTGCATCTCCCCATATCGGATATTCACGAAGTCTTGACCAGCTTGCATCATGTGAGGCGATGACACCATTTTCAAACTCCAATGTAAGTAAACCCGCATCATCCATATTAATGTTATTAAAATACGTATCTACTAACGCATTAACCTCTACCACTTCCTTCCCTAGGAACCAGCGCATAATATCAATCATATGTACGGTATGGTCTAATACCGCTCCCCCTCCACTTAACGCGTTATCAATAAACCATCCCCCTGGATTTTGACCACGATTTGTGGTGCGAAAAGCCACAATATCACCTAGTACTCCTGCATCAATTAGCTCCTTTAAATGAATGATAGGTTCACTAAATCGTACAGGAAAAGCTATTTGCAATATAACGCCATTCTCCTCGCATACTTTTATCATCTCTTTTGCATCATCTAGATTCGTAGCAATTGGTTTTTCACATAAAATATGCTTCCCGCAAGCCGCTGCCTTTAGCACCATCTCTTTATGACGTACATTTTCACTACAAATAATGACAGCCTCCATATCGAGTGCAAGGAAGGCATCTTGATCGATATAATGCATTGTCTTATAGTTAGCGGCTACCTCCTTCCCACGAGAGATATTATCATCCCATATCCCGACTAGTTCTACATTTTTTAAACTTCTAAGGCAGTCTGCATAACGAAAGGCATGCATATGAGCAAAACTCATGATTCCTATTTTCATGATTCCTATCCCCCCATTTCAATCTGCTTCTGATAAGTATTAAATGTCCCTATCACTAACTCGTACTTCTTGGAGTGAGTTAAAATAGAATCTATCCGATACGAAAGAGGTAACTTATTCCCCCCAGGTTTCAATGATGTTCGTTCATCACTATGAAATTCTATCATCTTCAAAGCACCACTCCATTCTATTTGAATAGATTCATCACCAGAGAATGTATATTCAATATGAGCGATTACCTTTTTATATTGAACCATCAAAATAACATGATGTGGTACAACATCTTCATTGCTACGCTTCAATACAAGATTTCCTGGCTGACCAAAGATAGATTCCAGTACACATAAATCACTCGTAATAATAGCACTGTTTACTGCTTCATCTACCACTCGCCTAAATCGAAACACACCAGAAGGACTTCCATCCTCTATTATTCTCGCTTTTATTTCTTGGAAAAATGGATATAAACTAAGCTCATGATAAATAAATGCTTGATCATTTACAATCGAATCTAGCAAGCTAGCTGGAACAAATACATCATGCTCTCCCAATTCGTCCCATGAAACGTCATGCCAATCCATTAATACTGCTTGATCACTAACGCCATCTAGCGAACGAACAACTTCTCTATCCAATTGAACCTTTTTTAAATTTGCTATAACAACTTTCACCATAAAAACTCCTCCTATCCCACATGAAAAGGAACAGGAAACCATCCTGTCCCAATTTAAGCCGCTTTCTGTTTCCGCTGCAACAGAACCGCAACGATGACAATGACACCTTTAAATGCTTCTCTTAAATAAGGTGGTACACCAAATAGATTTAATAAATTATTCATAACAGCAATAATCAGCATTCCATATACTGTCCCAAGAATAAACCCTCTTCCTCCAAGCATATTTGTGCCACCAACAACCGCTGCAGCAATTGCATCCATTTCCATCCCTCTCCCCGCATTAGAGAAGTCCATCGAACCGATACGAGATACTTGAATAATCGCAGCAATCGATACGAGAAGCCCCATTAGGCTATAAACACGAAGCTTCACCTTATTCACATTAACACCAGATAGCTTAGCTGCCCGTTCATTAGACCCAACCGCAATAATCTGCCGCCCGAATATAGTCCGCTTCGATACGTAATAGAGAATTGCCGCAATAATAATCCAATAAACAATTGGCATAATCATATAATTACCAATCTTAAAACTTGAAATCTGTAAAAATTCTGTTGGAACGGTTGTATTATATCCTTGGGCAAAATGCTGGGTAACACTTCGAAAAATCATCATCGCACCCAATGTAGCAATAAATGGCGGAACCATTCCCTTTGTAATGGTAACACCGATTAAAGTGCCTAATAAATAGCCAAAAGCCATCACGAGAACAACGGTTAGTATAATAGCCGGAACTCCAGTGATACCAACTGAACTAAGAATTCCCTGTGCCCCAGTATCTAATAAATACATAGCAAAAGCACCTGTAATAACTAAAGTAGAACCAACTGATAGATCAATTCCCCCTGTCATAATGACAAAGGTCATCCCTAACGCAACAATTCCAACACCTGCATTATTGCGTAGAATATTTATCCAGTTATTCGTCCAAGCTTGGAACCATTCACCGAAGGAATTATAGTCAAATCCAAGTGTCAATGTTTGTAATATAACCATAATAATAAGGGCAATAAGAATACTAAATAACGGATCGTTCTTCCATTTCCACTTAATCCATCTAATGAATGTTCTATTCTCTGTTATATCCCCTGTACTATCTACCTTAGGTTCCATTTCTGGTTTCATTTCGGATGTACCCCCTTTACTTCCTCAAGCTTCCCGCCTGTAGCCAGCCTCATAATGGTATGTTCATTCATTTCATCACCTGTGACTTCCCCTTGAATTACGCCATGATACATAACCAATGCTCGATCACATACACGAATAATCTCTTGTGCTTCACTAGATAAAACGATGACTGCAATATTTTCTTCCGCTAGTTTTAAAATAATATCGTAAATATCCTCCTTGGCCCCTACATCTACTCCTTGTGTCGGATTATCCAATATAAGAACCTTAGGATTGGCAGCGAGCCATTTCGACAGGACGACTTTCTGCTGATTCCCTCCTGAAAGGCTTGTAATACTATCGGTTAATTGGTCCATTTTAATCCTCAGATTATCTCGGTGGCCTTCAAACATTTGTTTATGTCTTGCTCGATTGATCACACCCCGCTTCGCAAACTTAGGCCACGTAACAATCGATGCATTTTCAAGAATATCCATATCCTTTATAATCGCGTTCTCCTTCCGATTTCTTGGAAGATAGGCAATTCCTTGTTTAATTGCTTGATATGTACTACGAATGGTTACTTCCTCTCCATTCAAAAATATTTTTCCTAACGTATACTGTTCAGCCCCAAAGATAGCTTGAAATAATTCACTTCGCCCATCACCAAGAAGACCTGTTACTCCTACTATTTCACCAGCATGTATCGAAAAGCTTATATCGCGAAAGTGGTGTTCCTCTGTTAAAGCTTCAATTCGCAACACCTCTTCCCCTATTTCTTCTTTATCCTTATCTCTTCTTAATGATTCTGTCCGCACATCAAAGCCAACCATAAAGCTAGCTAATTCGTTTTTCGTAACATTTTTTACAGTACCTTCAGATACCAATTTTCCATCTCTTAACACAACATAACGATTACAAATTTCCATTACTTCATTTAATTTATGAGATATAAAAATAATGCCAACACCGTGTTCTGCGAGTGTTCTCATCATCCCAAAGACTCTTTCAATTTCAGATTCTGTTAAGGATGTAGTAGGCTCATCCATGATAATAATAGAGGCATTCATCATCATAGCTCTGCAAATTTCAACGATTTGCTTATAAGACGCATCTAGCTCCCCTACCATCTTCCCAGGATCTAGATCCACATTCATTTTGTTAAACATCTCGTTTGTTCGGTCATACATCTGATTTAAGTCTAAACTTCCATGCTTCGTCCTTAATTCTCGCCCAAGAAACATATTTTCATAGACAGGTAAATCATTGATAAGATTTAATTCCTGATGAATAAAAGCAATTCCCGCTTCCATAGAATCGACAGGCGAATGGAATGCTATCTCCTCGCCATCCACCAGTATAGTTCCGGCATCCATCGGAATAATACCACCAAGGATATTCATCAACGTCGACTTACCAGCCCCATTCTCACCAAGCAATGCACAAATCTCTCCCCCCTTTAACGAGAAGGAAACTTCCTTCAACACATCATTACTTCCGAAGGATTTAACTATATTTTTCATCTCAATTCTCATGCCATCACTTCCAAGTAATTTTATAAAAAAAGCTATAAAAAGAAACTATAAATAAAAGTCTTCATTTATCCGGTCTAGCTTTTTCATACCAAGTAAGAAAATGGACCAATTAGAAAGAAGAG
Organism: Ornithinibacillus proteolyticus; assembly: GCF_039581225.1. NCBI lineage: Bacteria > Bacillati > Bacillota > Bacilli > Caryophanales > Bacillaceae > Ornithinibacillus > Ornithinibacillus proteolyticus. Next base: position 43,337 of record NZ_JBCPXV010000010.1, read on the forward strand.
GATGGAAGTGTGCTAAATGAAATGCAAAATCCAAATTTATACCCCAACTCTGGAAAATATATCGTTACCACTGAAAATAATGCATGGTGATCCTTACCAGTCGATAGTCCAATATATATCCGATAACTATTACGAATACTAACTTAAGCGTTAGGGTTTTCCTTTCATCTACCTGCTGCTTTCCAGCCTCTTCTTGTTCACTTATTTCATCACGTTAGATAAATTAAATCCCAAATCGCAAGTGTACCAGACAACATTTTAATAAGGAGACTCTGCATCCAGAAACTCTTCATAATTATCCCGATCTACTACAGTAGTAGGAATAATTGTCTCCTTCTCTACATCCTCACCCTTTAATATCTTAACTGCTGTATCCACTGCATCCTGAACCATCGCCGGGCTATAAAGCGCAGATTGAATCCAAATGTCCTCATTCTCTGGCATCATGTTAAAATACTCTTGCATGCCACCACCACCTGTTACTACTTGGATATCCGATCTACCAGCCTCATCAATTGCCTGTAATACACCAATCGAAGTCTCATCATCTAACGAGAACACGGCATCAATATGATTTAAGCTTGTTAGAATATCAGCAAAATCCTTCAAACCATCTTCTCTCGTAAATTGTGTCGCATACGTATGCAGGTTTATATCTGGTGCAATCTCTTCGATAGTGTCCAGAAATCCTCCTGTTCTTAGTTCAGATACAGAACCAGATGAAGGCACTTCTAGAATAACAACTTCACCTTCCGTTCCAATCTTATCTACAATATAGTTAGCACCTTGCACACCCATATCATAGTTATCACCTGCAACACGATAGACATCATCCACATCAATGACGATATCGAAATTCACTACTTTTATTCCTTCATCTAATGCACGTTGAATCGGAACTTCCATTCCTTCCCATTGTGGGAAAGCTACTATTGCCTCAGCTCCCCATGTAATAAGATCATCTAATTGGGAAGTCATTTCTGATGCGTCACTACTCGTATAAATTTGATACTCTATTTCATCAGATAATTCTTTCGCACGATTTTCTGCATGATAAGCTACAGCCGCTACCCAACCGTGTGTAACAGCAGGTGCAAGAATACCGACTTTGTACTTATCGCCAGTACCCTCATCCCCTGACGTATTGTCAGCTCCACAGGCAGCAAGCACTGGCACTATGACTAGCACAAGTAAAATAAACACCTTCACAAACTTTCTCATTTCCTAACCCCCTAAAATATAGTAAAAATAATGAAACCAATGTTTATCAAACCTTTACTACTTGATTCGTCTTCAGTGATGTCTCTACTGCCTCTAGAAGCCTTATGACATATAAAACATCTGCTAACGGAACCATGCTATTTACTTGATTATTTTCTATGCAATCTATAAAATAACGAAGCTCTGCTTGGAACGCATTTTCTTGTTGAATTAGGATATCTGTTTTACTTCCTTCATCATAAACAGTAAAGTTGCTTCCTTTAATCTGATCAATATTCTCTGAAGCCTTCAGTTCGAAATCGATTGTTTGCTTGCTCCCTTGAATGCGAAAAGCCATTGTAAATGGGTAACCTTCTGGCATTCGATGAGACGCTTCGATAAATGCCTTTGCTCCACCTTTAAAAGAAAGCGTTGTCATTATATGATTCCATGCACCAAACGGATTCTGTGTTCCTACTGCGTACACGCTGTCAACTTCGCCAAGCAAGTAATAAACGAAATCGATATCATGTAAATGTAAATCGTATAAAGCGCCACCACTTTTTTCTGGATGTTGGAACCATGTACTCCATGAAGGCAATTGCCCTAGACGCCTAGCGTGAACAATCTCCACATGATCTACATACTTTTTTCCCTGATAATCCTTAATTGTTTGATACTCAGGCCAAAATCTCAGCACCTGCCCAACAAATAATCGCACACCATGTTGCTGAACTTCCTCATAAATGCGATCTGCACTGGCCTTTGTGAGAGTTAGTGGTTTCTCACAAATAATATGCTTCTTTGCTTGTGCTGCTTTTATGATAAACTCTTCATGTAAATACGTAGGCACGCATAAATCTATCACATCGATAGATTCATCATTTAATAACGCATCGTAATCTGAAACGAAAGGAATTGATGAGCACGCTTTCGCATCATGTTTATGTTTTATACAAATAGCGGCAACCTTTACATTCTCCATTTGCCGATAAGCCTCAAGATGACTTTTTCCAATAAACCCTAGTCCTACAAGGGCTACTCTCTTCATTGCCTTCACTCTTTCAATCTAGTTTTTTTGATGACTGATGAAGGATTTTTATTCTGTATGTAATCCATTACAATAGTAAGGGAATTTTATCCTTGAAGTATTTTTTCAATTACCTTCAATGATGCAATCGCCTCTCGACTCGTAACAGGGGAAGCTTTCTCATTTACAATACAATCAATGAATGCATCAATGACACCCGTACTAGTTTGATTATCATTGGTTTGTAGCTGCTCCATTTCATATTTCACAACCGTTCCATCACGCATTTCTACAATCAGCTGTGCATTGGGGTCGTGATAGAGTTTAATTATTCCTTTTTGACAGTAAATCGTTGTGGAATTATCCTCTACTCCATAATAGGTCCAAGAAAAAGTGGCCGTCCCAAGCCTACCTTGTTTCGTTTTTAGCGCACAAACAACATTATCTGGAACCTCGATAGGATTTCCATTCTCATCTACTTTATCAAGTGAACCGGAAAAGGATTTTACATCTACAATTTCATCATCAAGTAGCCAATGAATGAGGTCAATCTTATGAATCCCTAAATCACCTGCAACCCCAGAATAGGAACGATCCTTTTGGAAAAACCAGGTTGCATTCGATTTCGTAACGCCCCAGCTTTCTGGCCCCTCATGTCCGAAGGTAGTTTTAAATGTTAAGACCTCACCCAATTCTTTATTGGCAATGATTTCTTTTGCTTTTATATGTGCCTTAGTAAACCGTTGATTATGATCAAGCATGAGGATTTTTCCTGACGTTTTCTCTGCTTCGACAATTTCTTCTGCATGTGCCACACTTATAGCTAGTGGCTTTTCACACAATACATGCTTGCCCTGCAAAAGCGCTTTAGTGGTATGAATGTGATGGGCTTCATTAGAGGAGCAATCACTAATAGCAACGATGGAAGGATCATTTAACAGCTCCTCTAAACTCGTTGCAACCCGCCCGCCAAACGCTAAAGCAAGACTCTCTGCACGCTCGATATTTCGATCATAAAAAACAATCTCCTCCACATGTGGATTCGCTTTATATTCTGGAGCATGTCGGAACCTTGTAATAGATCCGCATCCGATGATACCTACATTAAACCCCATCAGCAAAACCTCCCTCTTTGGTGAAAATCACTGGTACTATCCCATCGTGGATTCACGAATAATTAATTCATGATCCAATACGATATTTTCCACCCGCTCCCCCTTCATACTATTCAACAGCATATCTGCTGCCGTACAGCCCATGTTATACATTGGCTGGGATACCGTTGTTAGAGTCGGGTTCGTCATACTTGAAAAACTAATATTATCAAAACCGACAACTGCAATTGGCTCCATCGCTCTCAATTCCATATTGATTGCCTTCAATGCGCCTATAGCCAATGTATCAGAAACCGCAAACACTGCAGTCGGTTTTTCTTCTTGTTGAAGTAGCATGCGCATCGCATGAACACCATGCTGAAAATCTAATCCCTTCGTATGATATATCCATTCCTCACGAATTGGTAAACTAAATTCCTTTAACGCTCGCTCGAATCCTGCACGTCGTTGTCGAGCATAGAGAAATTTTTCATCCGAATTGATTAGCGCAATCTTTTCATTGCCAAGCTGAATTAAATGCTTTACCGCTTGATAAGCAGCTAGCTCACTATCAACGGTCACATATGGAATACAACCACCCTCTTCATATTCACTACAAAGGATGACGGGATGGCTTTCCGCTAATTCTTTTAGTTTTTTCATATTGATGGTTGGATCCATCGAAATTACACCATCAGCAAGCTTGTTCTTTACCATATTAAAGTAAATATTTTCTCGCTCTGGTCTTGAATCTGTTTCACATAACAGAATATTATACCCTTTAGCAATCACCGTATCTTGAATGCCGTTAATAATTTCGGAATAAAATGGATTAGAGAAGGTCGGTAATAATACTAAGATAAGACGACTCTCTGAATTTCGTAAATTCCTTCCTAGCATGCTCGGTTGATAATTTAATTCTTTGATCGCGCTCTCCACTTTACTTCTAGTTTTTGGTGATACGGTAGGTGCATTATTTAATACCCTGGACACCGTTGCAACAGAAACACCTGCCCGCTCGGCGATTTGATGTATATTTGCCATGATGATTCCTACTTTCAGTTCATTCTAAATGTAATCGATTACAATTTGATTGTAGAGTTATAAGAATTGTTTGTCAATAATGAATTGACTATTTTTTTATAAAATTATATTGATTTTGATTACTTTTATGTATAATGAATGTAACGGATTACATTTTTAGGAGGTTTTTTACATGAAGTTAGGCGTCTTTACCGTACTATTTTCCGATAAAAGTCTTGAAGATATGTTAGATTATGTTGTCGCAAAAGGAATCGAAGCAGTCGAGTTAGGTACAGGTGGATACCCAGGAAATGCTCACTGCTCATTAGATGAACTACTAGATGACCAAGAGAAGCAAGCGGATTTTCTAAATAAGATTAATGATCGCGGATTGATTGTAAGCGCTTTAAGTTGTCATGGTAACCCACTTCACCCACAAAAACAGATCGCAAAAGAAGCAGATGAAACACTGACAAAAACAATTAAACTAGCTAGCCAACTAGGTATTCCAGTAGTCAATACCTTCTCAGGCTGTCCAGGGGACCATGAAGATGCAAAATACCCAAACTGGCCAGTAGCACCGTGGCCAAATGACTTTCAAGAAATTTTAACGTGGCAATGGGAACAAAAGCTCATTCCTTATTGGAAGGAAAAAGCAGCCTTTGCCGAGAAGCATCATGTAAAAATTGGTCTTGAACTCCACGGGGGATTTTCTGTACATACACCTGCAACACTATTACGACTACGAGAAGCATGTGGACCGGCCATTGGAGCAAATCTGGACCCAAGTCATATGTGGTGGCAAGGCATTGACCCAATTGAGGCCATTAAAATACTTGGTAGGGAAAATGCTATTCATCACTTCCATGCCAAGGATACGATTATCGACCAACCGAATACGAACAAAAATGGCTTAACCGATATGACCCCCTATTCTGACTTGCAAAATCGTGCATGGTATTTTCGTACAGTAGGATTCGGTCATGACGGAAAAGAATGGGCTGATATGATTAGCACACTTCGCCTTTACAGCTATGATTACGTTGTAAGTATTGAACACGAAGACGGACTAATGTCGATAGAAGAAGGCTTCACAAAAGCCATCCAAACCTTAAAAGCCGTTATGGTGAAAGAGTCTATTGAAGATATGTGGTGGACGTAATAGCTTACTAACAACCTTTTCATTAAAAACGAGAACAGCCTACTAGTCCCATGAAGTCATGGGGAAACCGGTGGGCTGTTTGGTGAGCTTACAGTATTTTTAAAAATCTCTACGCTGCTCTTTCCTTTAATAAATCTTCTATGGTTCGAAAAATGCCAAAGCCATCCGCCGTACACACATACTAAACCAAACATAAAAAGACACCAACTGCCGTAGTGGTGTGAGCAGTTCGTGTCCTTTTATCTTAAGTAGGGGGTATATATCATAAACCAGAAAACAACTAATGAAGAGTAATCCTTACTACAATTTATATTATAAATACCATTTATTAGTAGAATATAAACCCTCTGTAAACTCTTTGTTAACTATTACAATTTAGTAGATCTACTAGACGGAACTAAAATAAACTCTTGGCCATCATGGATTTTCTATACATGGATAGGTTTCATATCAAGCAAAGTAATATGTATTCAAACACTACTATGAATTTTTATGAAGCACATTCAAATTGAGTGATTTTTTTCACTTCATGTATAATGGAGAAGGGGGCTTCACATGAATGTCACATTTAACATCGCAGGAGATCAATCCATTCTAGTTACTTTCTCTCGACAACATATTCGTAATGAAACTAGTAAAGCCGTTCGAAAACTTGCAGAGCTCGTTGAACAAAAAAAGGTAGTAGGAATGGAAGAGGTAATTCTAGGTTATTCCAGCCTACTCGTTCACTATAATCCAATGAAAATTACTTATGAGTCCATGCTTCAAATACTGAAAGAGCTCCTTCAGCAAATCGACTTATCCAAAAGAGAACAGACTAACCAAGTCGAAATTCCTGTCTTATACGGTGGAACGCTTGGTCCTGATTTAGCTGACGTAGCCCATTACCATCATTTATCCGAAGAAGAAGTGATTCGAATTCACACCACGCCTAGCTATACTGTAAACTTCTTAGGATTTACACCAGGGTTTCCATTTTTAAGTGGCTTATCTAGTAAAATCGCAACTCCTAGACTAGAAAATCCACGGGCACGGATTCATGCAGGGAGTGTCGGGATTGCCAACAACCAAACCGGTATCTACCCAGTAATTAGTCCAGGAGGTTGGCGATTAATCGGCCATACGCCGATAACGTTATATGACCCACAAAAAAATAATCCTTTTTTACTCTCACCTGGTGATAGGGTTACATTTAAAGCAATTACAACGGAAGAATATGATCAACTCATTCGCCAACAGCAAGGTGGTGGTTCCTATATTTGAAGTATTGAAACCCGGTCTTCTCACGACCATACAAGATTTAGGTAGAAAAGGCTATCAAAAATATGGTCTTGCAGTCTCCGGCGCCGCGGATTCCTATGCACATCGAATAGCCAATCTTCTCGTTGGAAACAGCGTACAGGAGGCAACAATAGAAACAACGCTAGTCGGCTTACAATTAAAGGCACGGAATAATATGATCATCGCCATCACCGGTGGTAATCTACAACCCGAAGTAAATAACCAACCCGCGCCGATGTGGACTTCATTCCCTATTCAAGCAGGCGATATACTGAAATTTAATGGAAGTTTATCCGGATGCCGGGCATATGTTGCGGTGGCTGGAGGTATTAACGCCGAAATGGTAATGGGCAGTAGAGCGACTGATATAATTGGCGCGATAGGCGGGATAGAAGGAAGAGCCTTAAGAAAAGGCGACATCATTAAAACCTTTCCCCGATCGTCTAACTGTCCTATTAGAAGAAGATTACTGCCAAGCCTAATTCCGGAATATCCCAACCATATCAAGGTACGGGTTGTACTTGGCCCTCAGGATGATGCATTTACTACGAGGGGTATCAATACGTTTCTCTCCTCTGAATATACAGTATCAATAGCATCTGATCGTATGGCTTGTCGTTTGGAGGGACCAGTTATCGAGCACAGAAAAAGCGCTGATATTGTTTCAGAAGGAATGTTCCATGGAGCCATACAAGTTCCACAAAATGGCCAACCCATTCTTTTCCAAGTAGGTAGACAAAGTGTAGGCGGCTATACGAAAATTGCCGGAGTCATCACGGCAGATTTTCCTAAGGTAGCACAGCTTAGACCTAAGGACCGAATTACGTTTGAATGTGTTACGCTAACGGAAGCACACGCGATACTTCGTGAACAAGAAAGACTGTTCCAACTTCTAAAAGCAAGCAATACTAAAAAGGAGGTTTACCATGCAAAGAAGACAGATTGATCTAAACTGTGACATGGGAGAAGGCTTTGGTGCCTATCAATTAGGAAATGATGATGACGTAATTAAGCTCGTATCCTCTGTAAACATCGCCTGTGGATACCATGGTGGTGACCCCGATGTAATGGACCATACCGTTGCAATGGCAAAGAAATATAATGTCGGTATCGGAGCACATCCTGGATTTCCAAATCTACTCGGATTTGGCCGTTGGAACATGGATATACCGTCTAAGACATTAACTAATCTGATTATCTATCAAATTGGGGCACTTGATATCTTTTGCCGAAAGCATGGCGTAACCATGCAGCATGTAAAGCCACATGGCAACTTAAACAACATGGCAGATACAGATACAATGATTGCAACATCCATTATCGATGCTGTCCAATCTATTAATCCCGAGCTCCCTATATATGTTAAACCAAACTCAGAATTAGAAAAAGTAGCCAACGAAAAGGGACAGCCTATCGTATTAGAGTTATTTGCGGATAGAGCCTATAACAAGGATCTAACGTTAGTACCAAGAAGCCACGTAGGATCGGTAATAACAGACCCACATCAAGTTGCCATGAATGTGTTAAAAATGGTGACGGAGAACCATATTACGACTATTACTGGTGAGAAAATATCAGTAGAAGGACAAACAATTTGTGTACATGGTGATACACCATCTGCTGTGGAGATGATTCGCGTAATCCGGGAAAAACTGGAAGGGAATCAGATAATGATTGCTTCTTCTAACTAATGAAAAATTCAACTTAATAGCCCGTTTCTATGAGAATTCAAGGTCTTTATAATATCGTAAGGTTATACATATACATCTAAATTTTGAAATTTATAAGGATGATTAGTTAGTTGGATAATAATAATACCTTACATTCAACAAAAACAGCTATGAAATCCTAAATCTATACCACCCTAGGATTTCATAGCTACTTTCACTCACCACACTAAAACTCGTCCAATACTTCTCCAGTATCGCCATCAATTATTTTACCTTCAACTAATTTTTCGCTTTGCGCATTAATTGTTAAAATGGCCTTTTGGTTGTCATCATTCCCCAACTGAATTTCCCATAATTCCGCTCCTAGCTGATTCTCATTTATAGGAATGAATTGGGCTGAGATAACTTCTTCAAATTCAGCAGGTGCGAATTCTTTTGCCTTTTCAATTGCCTTGTCTCGATTCATTGGTTGATTTAAAAGTAAGCCCACAACTAAGATGACGGATAGCACTGCAACTATCGTCCATGGACCTCTGTTATTCGTTTCTTTTTCCAATCTATACCCCTCAAATTTTCTGTTTATTTTATTTTCTTTATTCTACCACACTTTGTTGTAGTGGTTAAAATCAAGTGTAGGTAATTCTTTAAAAAACAAATTGAAGTCATATCGGTTTAGATAGTGAAACTCATTTAAGTCATTTTCTATTCGATTATATGGTAGAATTATAATAAACGGAATTTTGCGTATTTTTAACTCGCAGAAATACAGGATACTTTATGGAAAGGATGCGGACAAGTGAAAAAGTGGGTTACCATTATAGTAATTGTCATCATCGTAATAGCCGCTGTGCAATTATTACTTCCCGAGATTGACTCTGCGACAACTTTTCAATCTGATGAAGATACCATATTAGGTAATGATTCAACCATAATTACGGAACATACAGAAAGTCAAGCGACCTTAGCAGCAAAGGCATTTTCAAAAGATGATACGTTATATCGTTCTATCTCTCCAGAACAAGATATGGAAAACGAACCTTTCCTCCCCATTAAACTCAGGGATTCTGGAATAAATGTTAAAGAGATACAAATTCTACTTCAAAAATTTGGCTACGACATTCTTGCAGACGTTAATCTTAATCCCCAAACAGAAAAAGCTGTGAAAAGCTTTCAGTCCCACGTACAACTCGAACCTAATGGAATAGTGGATGAGACTACCTATAACAAACTACAATCCTTGGAACCTAGCAATTTAGCAGAACTAGAAGCAAAAAAATAGATTAGAAGAAAAGAAGAAAAACGAAGCGAAAGCACAGGAAGTATACATTCCAGTTCCTACCATCATGCAAAAACCAGAATTACCAAATGGGTGCGAGATAACTTCCTTAACAAGTGTACTAAACTATTATGATTATCAAGTATCCAAAACGAACATGGCGAGATGGAGAGGGTAGGAGTCAAGTTGTGGTACAGCATTGTAAAACGTTATTGTTAACCTTTTCTGCTAAAGCTTGCCCTTTTTCAGAAGGACCTGCTATCATTAATGCGCGATAATATGTAACTTGTTCATCCGAAGCTTCTGTCGGTTTATTATCATTCCAATCCTTAGCGTCTTCTGAATCAATACTTAAGCCGGCACGAGTTGAAGTTAAGATAACCTCTGCACCATCATCATATAATACATAGGTACCACCAGGGATTAGACCAACGTCAATAGTTCCAGCTGATAGCCCTTCCCCAACTGCTTCATAATTCGTACCTACTGTTATCTCTACTTCATTGATATCATAACCTAAGGTTGCTAATTCCTCTTTTAATAAATTCTTCAGTGGTTCTGTTGCTGTAATAATTTCATCAGGCTCTCTCGATGGAACGAATCCAATTGATAACCTTTCAATGGCTTGATTACTAGAGCCTTCCTCAGAATTATTATTTGGATTTTTTCCTTATTTGATTCTACATCATCCGAAGATCCACATGCCGCTAGCAAGCTAATAAACATACCAACCACGATGACATACAATAATTTTTTCAATTTATTTCCCCCATAATCATATTGTGTTAACGGATTTAATTATAATGCTAGAATATGAAGTTTATATGAGATACTTGTAAAAAAAACTTCATAGCATAATAGAAAGAGCTACTAGCTCTTTTAAAGTTTGGGGTGTACTTGATCCTTCTATGGAATTACTCCGCTGGCACGAGTAGCATTCCCCCCCACCTTATTCAGTCTCGTTTCATGGAATATTCCATCTACCCAATCCATACATTTGGTTGGTTCCAGAAAGAAAGCGGAAAAAGGGTACAGAGAATGTCTGTCTGTTACCTTTTTGAGAGATTGATGCAAGAAAAGGGCACAGAGAGTGTTCGTCTGTTACCTTTTTGACTGATTGATGCAGAAAAAGGGTACAGAGAGCGGGTGTCTGTTACCTTTTTGACTGATTGATGCGGAAATAGGGCACAGAGAGCGTCTGTCTGTTACCTTTTTGACTGATTGATGAGCAAAAGGGCACAGAGAATTTCTGTCTGTTACCTTTTTGAGAGATTGATGCCGAAAAAGGGCACAGAGAGTGGCTGTCTGTTACCTTTTTACAAGATTGATGCGGAAAAAGGGTACAGAGAGCGGGGGTCTGTTACCTTTTTGAGAGATTGATGCGGAAAAAGGGCACAGAGAGTGGCTGTCTGTTACCTTTTTGACTGATTGTTGCAGCAAAAGGGCACAGAGAGTGTTCGTCTGTTACCTTTTTGAGAGATTGAATCAGAAAAAGGGCACAGAGATCGGGTGTCTGTTACCTTTTTGAGAGATTGATGCCGAAAAAGGGCACAGAGAGTGTGCATCGATGCCCTTTTTGAGAGAATGAAGCAGAAAAAGAGAACAGAGGGAGGCTGTCAGTGCCCTAAAAAAGGAAAGATTCTCTCCTAAAGTAAGGACTGTACCTCCCTCTAATAGATAAAAAAAGCACTAAGACATCATAAGATGCGCCTTAGTGCTAAAGTAGTTTTATTTTGTTACCAACGAAAGAAACATCTTCCCAATATTAATAATCGCACGTTCATCTACATCGAACTTCGGATGATGATGCGGATAATCACCAGCTAACGCCTCACTTCGACCACCGACAGTAAAGTAAACAGCGGGAATTTCCTTCGTATAAAAGGCAAAGTCCTCACTACCCATCATTGGTGCATCCGTCGATAGGTTCTCTTCACCAAACAATCCTTTAGCAACTTCCTCTACTCGCTTTGTCTCTTCCGGATCATTATAAATAGATGGACAATCTTTAATATATTCATAATCTACTTTCGCGCCATTTTGTGCACAGGTAGATCGTGTAACACTTTCCAATGCTTCCTCAATGATTGTGCGTGCCTCTTCATCAAATGTACGAACTGTTCCTTTTATGACCGCTGTATCTGGAATAATATTATTTGCTTCCCCACTAACAAATGAACCAACCGTTACAGCTGCTGCTTGTTGTGGATCAACACGGCGACTCACGATTTGTTGCAAATTAACGACGAGTTGACTACCTGTGACTAGTGGATCAACCGTTAGATGTGGCTGTGAACCATGTCCACCTTTTCCATAAATCGTAATATTAAAATCATCCTGTGCAGAAGAGAAGTAACCTTCTTTCACACTTACTGTCCCTAAATCTTCCGTAGACATCACATGGGCACCATAAATGACATCAACACCGTCCAAACAACCATCCTTAATCATCGGTACTGCTCCACCTGGGGTAGCTTCTTCAGCAAACTGATGAATGAATTTCACTGTTCCAGGAATCTGATCCTTATATTCACTTAATACTTTAGCAACCCCAAGTAGTGAAGCAGTGTGTAAATCATGTCCACATGCATGCATCACACCGGGCACACGAGATTGAAAGGCAAGTCCGGTTTCCTCTTGAATTGGTAAGGCGTCAAAGTCCGCACGTAACGCAATCGTTTTACCAGGTTTACCACCCTTTAATGTTCCAACGACACCTCTTCCGCCGACCTCTGTTCTCACTTCGATTCCTAGACTTTCTAAATATGCCGCTATCTTTTTAGGCGTATTCACTTCCTGATGCGAAAGCTCTGGATACATATGAAAATCACGACGAAGCTCCACTAACTCTGGATAAATTTCTTCTAATCTAGTAAATAATGATTCTAGCATAGTATATTCCTCCGATGTCTTACTGGTTAACTCGTTTATAAATATGTTCTATCTATTATACCCTTTTTGATAAAATTCTGCCCTATTTCTCTCTCCCCAAAAGTGGGTGATGGATGGAATAAACCCTTTATCCCAACCCATCACGAGCACTGATGAACGTAGCTATTCTTCCTGTTACTATCTTACAATCTGTCCATGTAAGTTTAATCTCACACGGACAATTCCCTCTTACTTGGTAGCCTTATAAAACTACTTACCAAATAAATAAATGCGCTACCGTTACAAATATTGCCCCTAGAGCATATTGAATTAATACTAATGGTAGAATCCATTTCAACCATTTAATCCAAGGAATTTTCGCGAGTGCTAATGAAGCCATTAGCACACCAGCTGTCGGTGTGAAAACGTTCGAAATTCCATCACCATATTGGAACGCAAGTACTGCAGTTTGGCGACTAACCCCTAATAAATCACTAAGTGGAGCCATAATTGGCATACTAATTGCTGCCTGTCCACTTCCAGAAGGAACAATAAAGTTTAATACACTTTGTACGACGAACATACCAATAGCTGCAAGTGCTGTAGGTAAGTCCGCAACTAGATTGGAAACAAAATAAAGAATAGTATCAATCGTATTAGAATCTTGTAGAATTCTTAAAATACCATATGCAAAGCCAACAATTAATGCCCCTTGTACCATTTCTTCACAGCCTTTTACAAAGGCATTAGCAATCTCATTCATTCTAAATCTAGCAATAATCCCTACAACAATCCCCATGATGACAAATAATGCTGCGATTTCAGTAATATACCAACCTTGTGTAATAACCCCTACAGCAAGTCCAACTAGTGTCAGCGCAAGAACAACTAAAATTGCTACCTGGCGCTTTGTTAGTCCTTGACTACTTTGATCATCAAGGCTAATATCACGTTTTTTATCTTCTTCATACATTAAGCTGATAGTCGGATCTTTTCTTACTTTTCTTGCATAGATCATCACATAAGCAATAGCTACAGCAACAAAGATAAGCCAGAAAACAATACGAACTCCCATTCCAGAGAATGTTGGTAAGCCAGCAATTCCTTGGGCAACTCCTACAGTAAATGGATTCATAAACGCCGATCCAAAACCAGCATATACCCCAACTAATATCATTGCTGTACCTGTCATCGAGTCAAATCCCATACGTAATGCAAGTGGTACCGCAATTAAAATAAATGGAATAACTTCTTCTGCCATTCCCCAAGAACCACCGCAAATCGCTAAAAATAGCATAATAACTGGGATCAAAAAGATCTCTTTCCCATTTGGTTTTTTCGTAAGGGAACCAAATGCTGCTTCGATTGATTTCGTTGCAGCTAATATTCCAAACGAACCACCAACGATAAAGATAAAGAATATTATCTCCGCTGCATCAACCATTCCTAGATGCAACGATTCAAATAACTGCATAAAGCCTGTTGGGGTAGATTCAATTGTTTGATAGGTTCCATCAGCTACAATCGTACGACCGTTTTCATCTACTACACGCTCATATTGTCCTGCTGGAATTAAGTAAGTCGTAATAGCTGTAATAATCATTAAGCCAAATAAAATAATAAAGCTATGTGGAAATTCAAATTTTTTCCGTGTTTTTGGTGAGTTTTTGCTCATGATGCACATCCCTTTCTATAAATAACTTTTTTGGGTGTGCATAGAAAACTTGAGAGAGGTATGATTGAGGTCTTTTGTTATGAGTAACGTTCCGCTAGCTGGGGTATAGCAAACGAACAAGACTAAACAAAAAAGACAACGAATAGGAAAATAACCTACCATTGTCTTTACACAATACGTTATCCTCCATCCTGATCAGTAGTTCTCCATGCACTAAAATTGCATGACAGTATGCTTCTTATTCAGAAGACACACCAGCAATAATGAATTTGACCTTCATTACGCTTCGGCAAATAATCCTTTCAGGCAATCCTCATCGATGTCATACTCCGATTGCTTACTCTTATTACCCGCACCTCTACCTCATCGAATGACAAGGTTCAATATGAAATTGAAATATAGTTCACTATATTACCAGAATAAAGCGATTTGTCAACTCTTACTTTTCCTTACCGATATCCACGTCCCGTAGCACCCACCAAAATGCCACCACTATTCCAGCAAGTATCACTAGAAATGGTGCAATAAAGATTAAAAATACATCCATAAACCATCACCTCAATGTTCCTGTTTTGATTTTCCACTGACATACTCCTTATTAAACAAGAAAAGCCGAAGCAATAAATATAACGATGGAATCAATAGAGCCAGCCCAGCAATAAATGCAATGATAAGCGCAATGGCCATCGCTTCATTCGTAAAACTGTCATACAGGGTTACATGTGGATATAATAAATACGGATAATGTGAAATACCATACCCATAGAAGGCAAATGCAAACTGTCCAATGAGAAGAACAAAGGCTACCCCATAGTTCTTCCTTCTCCAAACAAGCCACACCGTCCCCACAAATAATAATCCTGAAATGACAAACATCCACCAAAGCCCTAGAAGACGGTCATAATGTTCTGGATTGTGAAATCGAAGCTCATAAATAATTCCACCAGCAGTAATAATCGTTGGCAATGCCCAGATTAAGGCATAGCGGCGAAGTAAAGCGGTTGCGGGCTTGTCCTGTGCTTTATTCGCATACCAGGTAAGGAATACGGCAGAAATATAAAGTACACTTGAAATACTTAACACGACAATACTCCAAGTCAATGGGCTACTAAACAACGCCCAATAATCGAGAACCGGATTCCCATTCTGCATCAATACAAAACCACCTTCCGATATTGTCAATACAATGGATAATGCACTAGGCAAGAGAAGTCCGGATAATCCATACATGAATGCATAGCCTTTATGGGAACGAGAGCCGTATGTTTCAAATGCATAATAAGAACCCCGAATCGCTAAAAGTACAATCGCAATACTTACCGGTACAAGTAATGTTGTCCCATAATAAAATGCCGTTTTCGGAAAAAATCCAACAACACCAACGAAAAAGAAAACCAGAAATACATTGGTCACTTCCCAAACGGGTGATAAATAACGCTGGATGATTTTCGTTAAAATATGCTGTCTATTCGTAAAGAGACCATAAGCATTGAAAAATCCTGCTCCGAAGTCTATCGATGCAATTAAAATATACCCGAAGAGAAATGTCCATAGTACAACGATTCCGATAATCTCTAGGTCTATACTCATGATGGAACATCTCCTTTTCGTTCTGCTAGTTCTCTTTCCACCGGGTTCTTACGGAACATTCTGGTCAAAATAACAATAGATCCAATCCCAAGAATTACGTACAACCCGCAGAATAAAAGAAGCATAATATCCACATCTCCATTGGTTGTCGCTCCTTCTTGTGTACGCATAATTCCACGAAGAATCCATGGCTGTCTACCAACCTCTGCCAGCCACCAACCCGCTTCGATGGCAATAATCGCTAATGGTCCACCTAACACGATTAACCAGCGAAATAGCCTTTTATCCACAAAGGACCAGCCTCGATACTTGCCGAAAATGTAAATAAAGGAAATGGCAATCATCAGCATGCCTACACCAACCATAATATTAAATAAATAGTGGATATAAAGCGGTGGTATTTCATCTTCTGCAAATTGATCCAACCCAATGACTTCTGCTGTTGGTGAACCATGTGCAAGGATACTTAATGCATAGGGGATTCTTAACGCATACTGTACTTCCCCTTCATCGTTCATCATACCTAAGAGAATAAGTTCTGCAGCTTCACTCGTTTCAAAATGCCACTCTGCAGCAGCCAATTTTTCCGGCTGGTATTCTGCTAAGTATTTACCCGATAAATCTCCCGTGATCAGTATCGCAATAGTAAAAACAAATCCTACCTTCATCGTTAGAAGGAGTGCCTTTTTGTGATAAACATGATTGGAACCCTTTATCAAACGAAAGGCAGCAATCGAAGCAAGTACGAAGGCAGAAGTCATATAGGCAGTCCCGACCACATGGGAAACTTTAGTCGGCATTGCTGGATTAAACATCGCTAAGATTGGATTGGCATTCACAATCTCTCCATTTACCAAATCAAATCCTTGAGGTGCGTTCATAAACGCATTAACAATCGTAATAAATACAGCTGAAAATGACGCCCCAATCGCAACAGGAATTAACAGCAATAAATGCTTTCGCTGATTTTCAAATCGATCCCATGTGTATAGATAAATTCCTAAAAATATAGCTTCAAAGAAGAAAGCAAATGTTTCCATAAAAAGCGGTAGTGCTATAACATTTCCAGCTAGCTCCATAAAATTCGGCCATAGTAAAGAAAGCTGTAACCCAATTGCCGTACCAGTAACGACACCAACGGCAACCGTAATAATAAAGCCTCTTGTCCATCTCCTTGCCAACAATATATAATGCTCATCATGTTTCTTAATCCCAACCCAATGTGCAATCATAATCATTAACGGAACCCCGACCCCAAGAGTTGCATAAATAATATGAAAGGTTAGCGTGACCTCCGTTAAGATTCTACTGTAGTAAACCGCTTCCTCGTTAATCAATAATTTCCCTCCTTATCCGCTTACCAATCTGCCAATTATCGATAACAGCATGATTGCTGCAACGACAAAGGACAACCATACTAATTTCTTTTCATGCGATTGGTATATAGGCTTGGATGGTGGCTTTCTTTCCGTTTCCACTCGCTTCATCAAAATCATCCTTACTTTCATGCGATTATGTATCAGCGTTATTATGGATTATTTTTCTAATTTTATTCTATTGTGGAGGCAAGTGAGGTAGTTAATAGGGGTTGGGTTGAGATGGGGCCCTTGATATAATTAACCTATTTAGTTAAGAGATTTATTGGACAAGGCAATGGCTTATTTCCTACTTGATTAATTGCGTGGTTCTATTATGCAACTTGCAATCATCTTTATCCGTCATTTCCAACAGAGAAATTCTACTGCTCCATAAAAAATAGGAGCTGAAGGATTTCTTTCCCTCAACTCCTATTACATTAGCTTGGTTCGTCCTGATAAAAATAATTTGGTACATTCACTTGGTTGTTATATCGCTTATGGAAAATATGGGTAGTGGCAGGTGATACTGGTGGGATTAACCATACCCAGTTGCCAGTCACCTCTCTCCCGGATTCTTTTTCCTTTCGCTCAAAGCTTTTGAACTGCTTTGCTGCGGTATGATGGTCTACGAGAGTGACACCAGCCTCCTGGTAAGAATGTAATACAGCAATATTTAGCTCTACCAATGCTTTATCCATCCAAAGGGAATGATTGGATCTTGTATCTAGCCCTAGGATTTCTGCTACCTTTGGCAAAAGATTGTAGCGTTCTTCATCTGCTAGGTTACGGGCGTCAATTTCTGTTTCCATGTACCAGCCATTAAATGGTGCCATTGGGTAATCAATACCACCGATTTCCAAACGCATATCAGAAATTATCGGCACTGCATACCACTTTACCCCTAATTCCTTCAGCTCAGGATATTCCGGATGGGCTATAGGTACTTCTTTAATCATTTCCTCTGGTAGGTTGTATAATGTAGGCGCTTTTCCATCCTCCTGGATCACTAGCGGTAGGATATCGAATGGGGATTTCTTACTTTCCCACCCTAACTCTTGGCACATTTTAGTGAATTTAATCGATGTGGAATCACCAATAACTTGCTCTCCTTCAGCATATCCTGCATAGCGGACTAATTGATGGTTCCAAATACGAAGCGGATCTTTTCCATTCTTTCGTGGTGGAAATATGGTGATAGCTGACCGGATTTTTCCATTATTAGTAGCAAATTCAATATGCCTCTTTAATCTGTCAAACGCTTCGTCAGCTGTTTGGATGTCCCGCTCATCAAACACATGTAATGTATCCCAGAGCAAACGCCCGATACAACGATTACTATTTCTCCAAGCCATTTTTGCTCCGTGGGTCAATTCAAACGTTTTATGGGTATAACTCCCTGTTTGGAGAATTTCCTTTTCAATCTCTTTTATTCGCTCTTGTTGCTGTTCCTCAGAAAGTTGAAGTTCATCATAACAGGCTTTAATGAATCTTATTGCTTCATTTATTAATTTTTCATCGTGTGATGTATTCATCTTTATCAACTCCAACTTTAGTCTACCACGAAGCATAACGACTAAATGATAAATAAATAGCCAATTTTATGAACTTTTCAGGAAATTAGTCCTATTTCTACGAAAAAGCTGTATAGAGTAGTTTAAAACAACATCTTACCAGTTACTTCAAACCACACATTTTCTAATACCACTAAAAACAGTACGGCAATAATAAAAGCAAGGATAGACAGGCCTATTTTATACCGCACCGATCGTACATGTCGGATAAATACTTTCGTTAAGAGAAGAAACACGATGAAAAAGCTGAGGAATAACATCATCATCGAAACGACATCTATCCACTCAAATGGAGGCCCAATATATGGATTCAATACAATATTAGTTACTAGAAGCACACCCCATAATAGAGATTGATAGAAGATAAAGATGCTATTTTTCATGAACAAGCTCCTCCGTATATTTGCTTATCTTAAAGATAGTGTAAAGCACATACATGAATCAATAATATTCATCTAATTATAGCCCTGATTTATGTTTTATAAATAGATGGGCTGAACAAGTTACGACTAATAATCGCAACCCTCCTGATTCAGGTTGATGCTTTAAGGGATTATATTAGTGTCACCATAGCTATATCATTCAAAAATAAAAAGGAACACAAATGAACTGTATCATTTGTGCTCCATCATAAGGGGGAGATTAAAATATGAATCTATCAAATATTATCTCCACAAGGTAAACGATTTATACATTAGAAAATAGATTTTCGTATACATTTACTCTACTACAACCTCGACCACAGCCTTCATCTCATTAGAACTTACCTCTAACTCCACTAATCCGCTCTTTAAAGCGGTTAATTCCCTAGTATTCGGATTAAACGTAGCTATATACTTGCCAGAATCCTTCGCACGTTCTAGTGAAGGACCAGTGCCAACAAATACGTCCGCACTGCCTTCCCATTTAACCGATGCTGGATAGCGAAGTGGGAAAACAAGATTTCCTGATTGGTGTCCTTCGGCAGAAATGGTAACTGTTTCACCGACATGGATTCTGTCTGGTGCATCAATCGTAATGTCCTCTAGGATTGGGCGTACTTCTGCTTGAATCCATTCCGCTCCTTTTTTCTTACTAGCAGATGCATGCTCTGGTCCGAATAGTTTATCCGGAGTCGGTGTAGGATCCACCCCGAACATCGTCCAAGAATAAAATCCACCATTAGCTGGAGAGCCATACGGTGATTTCCCTGCTGAACCAGTCACCATATACGGTACCCCTTCAACGCGTTCTAAATGAACCGTATGAGCATGACCGCTAATATAAATGGCCCCTTTTCCTTTGGATGCTTCTCGGAATTCCGTCAACCAATTTTCAATCAGCTCCGCTTCCTTTCGATCAGACAATTGACTATTTTTGGTTGGCAGTGGATCACGGGTTGGATGGTGTCCGAATACTACTACATTATGAATCTTTGAATTGGAAGCAGCATCAATCAATGACTGTCTCAATTCAATTAATTGGTCAAAATCACTTGTTCTATAGCTGCCTGTTGAAGAATCAAGTAATATAAATCTCGTTCCCTTATGGTCAAAGGTATAACGATTCTCACCAAATACCTCTAAGAAATTATCTAAAGAACCACTTCCAACAATTTCATGATTTCCAGGAGTATAATATATAGGAATTGTATCCCCAACTTCCTCTTCTAATATTTGCTTAGCTAATTCAAAGTCCTCTTTCCAAGCTGTATCTACTAAGTCCCCGTTAATAACAAGAAACTCTGGCTCCTGTGCCACAATTTCACGTAATGCCTTCCGAGCCATTTGAACCTGCTCACTATTAGGTGCCTGTGCTACAAATTGAGAATCATTTAAGACAGCAAACTTCCAAGCATCTTGATTAAAGCCATTCTGTTGTACAATAAGGGAATCCGGTATCACCTTTGATTCTTCTACCTCATTTAATGCAGGCGGCACTTTCACGGTTAAATCATCAAAGATAAGTGAGCCAGTATATTGCTTATTACTATTTGTTTCAACTGGATAAACTCGCCATAGCTTCGCTGGATATTGAATCCCCTCTGGTAAAGTCGTCTCCACGTACTGCCAGCCTGTCCAATTTACTGCATCAGCAAGTGTCAACGTATACCGGGTACCAGTGGCATCCTCTACTACTGTACGTAACCAGGCACCATTTCCATCACCATGTACCCACAAACCGATATTTTGTACATCTCCAGGTAGCTCTAGCATTGGAGCGGTCTGCAAGTATGCTGCCCGTGTCGCGGTTGTTGTAGAAAAATCATAGTTTAGCTGAATCCCATTCCCACTTCTACCTTCCACCAGTCCCATGGAAGCTCCTACTACGTCTGGATACTTAGTAAAGCTCCAACCATCCGTCGTTTCAAAATCAGAAATCTCTACGGTGGTTAGACCAACTGTAACCGGTAGCTGTACTACTTTATCCAGTACGGTTATCTGGATTGTCGTTGCCCCACCATCTTCATTTGGAATAACAGTATAACTACCATTTTCATTTGCCTCTAACGAGATTACAGATTCATCATATTCCAATGTCATATCACGTAGTTCAATTGGTGCTGAGTAGCCATTCTTGTCATAACCATTAACAGAAAAGCTAGCAGTTCTTCCCATTTCTAAACCAATATAGGAAGAAGAAGGCTCAATCCGATCTAACGCACCAAGTACAGTAAGTTCCGTCGTCCCTTTAGAAGAACGAACCTGTGCTTGAGCAACAGCTTTACCAGACTTTTTCGCATGAAAAACACCATTTTTATCAAACGATCCGACATTAGCTGGTAGTGCCTTCCACTTGATGTTATCAACTGAAACAGGTGAATAATTCTCATCATACCCTCTTCCAATAAAACTTCTTGTAAGCCCAGGAAATACACGATCACTTTGCTCGTTGTCCATCACCGTTTCTACAGCAAAGCTCTTTAACACACCACTTCCAGCTTCCACGAAAACTCCAATTCCATTAGGTACTGAGCGCTCCGTACCATCTGATGGACTGTTTACCACTTCCGCCTCTTCCTTCCCTGGCATACGTGCTACCATCGTTGAGGAACCACCGCCATCAATATTCAATGCTTGGTGAGCACCAAATTCTGCCATCAGTTCCCCTAATTCCTTTAATGTCATCCCACGACTATTGGATTGGCGTCCATCTACGACCACTAACACCATCGTTTGTCCATCCTCTGAAAATCCAACTGCCGTCCGAGGAGCTGTCGTACTGTCATCTAATCTTGTTGGAACCTCACCATTTTCTACTAAAATAGCATTGCCACCAATTGCAAAATTCATGAACCAATCGCCATCTATCTTAGGTGCATAGGATACCGTCACCTCATCACCTACCGATAATAATCGTAATTTATCTGCACCAGCTTCCCTACCAACAAGAACAAAGCTTCCTTCCTCAATTTCACCACGGCCAACCTGACTAGATGTTGACGCGACCACACCATCACGTACTACAACCTCATATCCTGCACTCCCACCTGAACGCTGTGCTTGTCCCCACACAGATGTGTATAGGCCAATACCTCCTGTAGGAATATTAGATTGATTGAGCGCTGCCAGCTCGACACTACCAGAAGGAAGCTGAACCGTACCTTCTAAGAAGAGATTAGAAATATTCCCAATTCCATTTTCATCGACCCCGGCGGTCAACGTATGCGACCCTTGTGGTCCTTTTAATAAACTTCCATTTTGAATCATTGCCCCAGACGGTGCATTCGTATTATTAATATCAAAAAAATCCCCATTCACACCCGCAACTGCACCTGATTGCTTAACCAACTCCGAGACCGGCTTTGCATCTGTCACGACACCTGGATATAGTAAATCAGTTGAAACGGCACGATCACCTAAATCAATGGTCATCACTTCGCCATTCAACCAGCCACGTGCATCAAACCGTTCGAATGCGGTCAATTTCATGCCAGGACCAATTTTGGTCGTTTCTTCATTTGTTAGTATTGTTTTCCCACTAGGACCGACCGTAACAACTGGTTCATACTTATTCGATGAAGCTGATCTTGCATCTGCAATTGGACTTCTTTCAGCTCCTACTACTGGTGTAAAACTAGATAATGCAAGTACTCCAACTAAGAACCCACTTAACCATTTTCCCTTCACTACTAGCCCCTCCTCTATGAAACTATCTTTCACCCTTATTGTACTAATAGTCTGAAATTAACTATACACAGCAATAGAACTAACTCATCGGCAAAATCCGACAGAAACATATACCCAAACCTGAGACTTAAGTATGAAGAACCGTCTTTACATACGTGCCTCCCCTCTACTAATACTCGTATTTATGCTAACAAAGCAGTGTTAAGTAGGATTAAAAATATTTAGGATAATAGAACGATTTCTCTCCTAGGTATTGCTACCTTATAAAAATAGCTAGACTCATCGTGAAAATATTTCTTGTACAAGGAAAGTGTTGAGTAGTTAGTCATAGGAGTGAATGAAGGGATTCAAAGATTCGCAGAAATTGAATACGTAATTTCTTTTCTCTGCTTTTACTACCATTTTTTCTGTTAATACTGGCCACGTGTCATACGTATCCCTATCTTCCAAAATACTATCCATCGTTATCACCGCACGTAATTTCTTCGTGTCCCATTTCGATTATTACTTACAGAAATCCTGCTTACGTTTAAAACATCAAAAAAGGCCCTACATGCAGCCGGACAGTAGGGGCAAGGACTTTATTTCGATTTTTTTCCTGAAAATATGGTACGCAATAAACTGACTGCGGAGTCTTTCATCTCGCTTAAGAATGACCAAAATCGTAGTACGAAATAGCTGCTTCTAGATGTTAACCTATTTTTCAAGTCCGCTATCTCCGTAAAGATGAAACGAACTTCCATTGGAGATAATGTATGATGTAGTTGAAGGCTTAATTGCTCCATAATATTTAAATAATAGTTCTTTGTTTTATCGTCAAATTTCGAATTATGTACTATCAACTTACGTAAATACGTGAGTGAGGAATATGCGAGCTTCTGTCTATCACTTCTCTCTATCAATTTACTAATATAGGCATCTCGCTCAATTTCACGCAATTTCCCCAGTTGCTCTACTATTGTCTCTATTTCTTTTGGACAGATTTTCCCATGATTAATGCGAGTACTTTTTCTCTCCTCTTTCCCCAATATGAAACCCCCAATTTAAACAAATAAATAGACAGAAATACTTTTCCCTATATCTTTTCCGAACCGTATTTAATTTATTGTACAACATAAGTACTGTAAAATGGCAATATTTCCTAATTTTCCTGTTAAATTCAACCTACTGAAATGAACTAAGTGCCATTACTAGTCAGAGGCTATACTCCTTATTACGACTTAAGTAGATGAATTGCCCCAGCATTGCAAATTATTATCGACAAGCCATAACTCCCAACGTATACTAATCTATGGAGATACCTTCTACATTACATATAAGGATAGGGAATAAGATGGAAGAAAAATTATTATTTCGATTAGAAGAGTTCATTTATGCACCACTAGAGGTTGTCTTTGATTATGTGGATGACGACGAGAAAATCAAGTTGTGGAATGAATATTTTATTAAAAACATTTATGAAAATGATGTGAAAGTCAATGCGGTTGGAACCAAATTTAGAAGTGTACAACGTTTTGAAAAGAAGACCATTGAAGTAGATGTTATCATCACAGAATATGATCCACCACATCGAATTGAAATGGAATCTACCTCTAAAGAAGGAAAGAGTTTTACTAGATACTTCCTTTATAGGGAACCTGACGGAACAAGAATCGTATTGGAATCTAGTATCATCCCGAGCAATTTATACTACCGAGTCATCACCAAGCTGTTCGGTGGATTAGGTAAATTTGTTTACAAGGATCAAATCGATAAATTAAAAGATTTCTTGGAAAATAGATGGTTAGATGAATGATACAATGCTGATATAACAGATGCTTTTACTACATGTTTCCGCCGAGATAAAGGTCGTACTTTCTAATTGAAAATTAGTTTTAAAGGTTTCCACCTAATTTTCATAAAGGGAGAATAGTCTGTTCCAGTTCTATACTAGTACAATACGACGGCATTTCAACATTAGAAAAACGGCTCTTTTGTCATGTTTCTTGAAACAAAAGAGCCGTCTCCCTTACAGTTTATTCATTATAACTTACACTTGCATGATAACCCAATTCACCAAAGAACTCCTCTAGTAACTTTCTAGCATTCTCCTCAGCAGAATCAAATAACCCTACTTCAATTGCCTCTTCTTCGGCTTCTTTCTGTGCCTCCGCTGCTAGGTCAAATCCTTCATCCCATTTGACATTACCACGGAATAACCCTTCATCAGAAAAAGCTCTTACGCCATCCATTTGGATAGCAGGATCCTGTAATAATGTTGCTTTAGGTAGGGTGATTTTAATTTCCTTATTCTTCTCATCCACCTTAATCGCATCTGAATCTAGCGTTTTAAGATCAACCCCAGCGGTAACTGTTGCGGGAACAATTAATATTAGTTCACGCTTTGTCCCTGGAAAATTGACTGAGATATCATTTCCAAACAGCTTATTATCCACTTGTTCAATTACGACCTTCAAATGGGCTTGGGCTGTTGCAAGTGTAGCCAAATCCTGCACCTGCTCCACATAAGTAGTCGTTTCTTTTTTGAGCGTACTTCCAGAGAAGAAACGCATACCTCCAAATATAATGACCGCAAGTATGATGACAATAATTAGAATTCTAATACCCCAAAAACGAAAGAACAGCTTTGAAAATGCGCCGAACGTCCCTTTTCTTTTTCCGACTGCTGCCGTTGCAGTACTTTCGTCTTTACCTTTTTTAAGCTCATCTAGTATATCCTCAAGCTGCTTTACGACCTCATCATTTTTCTTCTTCAATGAGCTTCCTCCTCTCTATTCATTTTCAATCCAATCAACAAAAAGCATCTACTATCCAATTCAAGCAAAGAAAAAAGACTACGGTATACCGTAAGTCACATACGTCATTTCTATAAAGAGAAATAAATAGATGCAAAGAATTATTTTTTACTTTCATTCTTTGTAATAAACTTGTAATAATTCTATTATAGTATAACATTATTAACTTGTCTGCATAATTTGTCGTAAAAAGTAGAAAATCCCCCTCTATCTAAGCGATTCAAACCCTTTTTTCATGGAATTTCGTCATAATCCATTCATTTTATAGTAAATTTTTCATAGTTATTGAAACCTATATTACATATTAATCTACTAAACTTGACAAATTTATAGTATACTATTTTACAAATAATAGTTTTGTGGGGAGGTATATTTACTTGGCTAACAAGAAAATAATAATGTCAGTCACTTCAACGGCATTCATTGCTTCATTATTATTCGGAATGGAAGAAGCCGAAGCATCTAGCACTTACAAAGTCCAAAGTGGAGATTCATTATGGAAAATCGCTCAGAAACATAACACGACGGTGACACAATTAAAAACAATAAACAATTTGACTAGCGATATTATTTTTCCTAATCAGGTTCTAAAGACCCAGGCCAATTCTACTGAGTCAAAACCAAGTACCAAAACAGAGCCTACGAAAAATCAAACGACCACACCTAGTACATCAACTGCTGCCACTACATATACAGTAAAAGCCGGCGATACACTTAGCGGTATTGCTTCCAAACACAAGATCTCACTTAATGACTTAATGAAGTGGAATAACTTAAATTCAACCCTTATTTATCCAGGAAATGTGTTCGTTGTAAGTAAACCATCTACAACGGGAACATCGAATAATTCAACTAATTCCACAGGAACAAAAACAGAGCAGCCAAAAGAAACACAAGTTAAATCCACGACAGTCTATACGGTAAAATCAGGAGATACACTTTCACGAATTGCATCAGAGTACAAAGTAACCGTTGCAAACCTTAAAAAGTGGAACAACTTGAAATCTGACCTTATCTATGTAGGCCAAAAGCTTAATATTGGTGATGGAGCTAAAGTAGAAACACCAAAATCCGAAGCACCAACTAAAGCGACTGACTATAATGTCGACCAATTAATTAAAACTGCTAAAAGTCAATTAGGTGTCAGCTACGTATGGGGCGGATCTACTCCTAGTGGATTTGACTGTAGTGGTTTCATTTACTACACCTATAAAGCAGCAAGTCTAAACATAGGACGATACTCCAGTGAAGGCTATCACATGCGTTCCTATTATGTGAATACACCACAAGTTGGGGACTTAGTATTCTTTGAAGGAACCTATAAAGCTGGTATTTCCCATGTCGGAATTTATTTAGGTAACAATGAATTCATCCATGCAGGATCTAATGGTGTGGAAATAACAAGCTTAAACAGCTCTTATTGGAAAAAACACTTTGAAGGATTTAAACGTTTTTATTAAGCGTCATATATATTCTTAACATGTATAAATCCAGTCTAGTTTTAGGCTGGATTTTTTTATTGTAACTAGCTATATCCATACCCACCTATTAATAGTTTTTATATCCGGAATATAGCTCACCAACTCTCCTTCTATATTTCCCGTTGCTTCATTCCATTCGAGCAAATTCTATAAATAAGCCTCCTCCATCCCAAATTCATGAATAAATTACTAGATATTGGAATAGCAATTTAATAGAGGTAGCATCTTGATATTTCATCTACTATAAAGGAGGTATGGATAAAATGAAGTATGCAAATCCAAATACTGAAGGAGCATTAGTTCAATTTAAAGAACGGTATGACAACTTTATTGGTGGGGAATATCGTCCCCCAGCTACTGGTCAGTACTTTAAAAATGTAAGCCCTGTCACAGGAGGAGTATTTTGCGAAATTGCCCGCTCTACAAAAGAGGACGTTGAGGCAGCACTTGATGCAGCACACGCAGCAAAAGATGCATGGGGAGCTACATCAGTAGCTGAACGAGCCAATATTTTAAATAAAATTGCCGATCGTATGGAAGAAAACTTGGAAATGCTTGCCGTTGCGGAAACCTGGGATAATGGAAAAGCGGTAAGAGAAGCATTAGTCGCTGACTTGCCACTTGCAATTGATCATTTCCGCTATTTTGCAGGAGCGATTCGTGCACAGGAAGGTAGTATTAGTCAAATTGACCAGGATACCGTTGCCTACCACTTTCATGAGCCATTAGGGGTAGTGGGCCAAATCATCCCATGGAATTTTCCAATATTGATGGCAACCTGGAAGCTAGCACCAGCACTAGCTGCAGGAAACTGTGTCGTCTTAAAGCCTGCTGAGCAAACTCCAGCATCCATTCATGTGCTAATGGAATTAATACATGATCTATTACCACCTGGAGTTGTGAATATTGTAAATGGTTTTGGACTAGAGGCAGGTAAACCACTTGCTACAAGCAGTCGTATCGCTAAAATTGCTTTCACTGGCGAAACCACCACCGGGCGTTTAATTATGCAATATGCATCCGAAAATATCATTCCTGTTACATTAGAATTAGGTGGTAAGTCACCGAATATTTTCTTTGAAGATGTTATGGCACAAGATGATGCCTTTCTAGACAAGGCAGTAGAAGGGCTAGTCATGTTTGCCTTAAACCAAGGGGAGGTCTGTACTTGTCCTTCTAGAGCATTAATCCATGAATCCATTTATGAGCCATTTATGGAACGTGCTATTAAGCGAGTGAATCAAATTAAAATCGGTCACCCACTTGATACAGACACAATGATGGGAGCACAAGCTTCCTCCGAGCAACTAGAAAAAATCATCTCCTACTTAGATATCGGGAAACAAGAAGGTGCAGAGGTTCTTGTCGGAGGTAGTGTGAATAGGCTGGAAGGAGAATTATCAGAAGGGTATTATGTCCAACCAACTATCTTCAAAGGACATAATAACATGCGTATTTTCCAAGAAGAAATTTTCGGACCAGTTCTCTCTGTTACAACCTTTAAAACGAATGAAGAAGCAATGCAAATCGCTAATGATACCTTATATGGTTTAGGTGCAGGGGTGTGGAGTCGTGATATCAATACTGCCTACCGCTTTGGCCGTGGAATTGAGGCAGGAAGAGTATGGACTAACTGCTATCACCAGTACCCAGCCCATGCTGCTTTTGGCGGCTATAAGAAATCTGGAATTGGTAGAGAAAATCATCACATGATGCTTGGCCACTATCAACAAACAAAGAATCTATTAGTAAGCTATAGTAACGGTCCTGCAGGTTTATTCTAATCGATTGAACCTATAAAAAGTACATTAAGCAGTCTGGGACAAGGACTGTCCCTTGTCCCAAAAAGGGGTGTGAGAAATGGTTAAACGTGTCATCGCAACCGATGAAAGTCTTCAGTTAATAGAGAAGCTAAAAGCCATTCATGGAGAATTATTATTCCATCAATCCGGCGGCTGCTGTGATGGTAGTTCACCAATGTGCTACCCAAGAAACGAATTCCGAGTTGGCGATTCAGACATCCTATTAGGCGAAATAGGAGATACCCCCTTCTATATCTCACGGGATCAGTATAACTATTGGAAGCATACCCAACTGATAATCGATGTAGTCGAAGGAAGAGGCGGCATGTTTTCTGTAGAAGGACCCGAAGGAAAAAGATTCCTCACAAGATCAAGAGTATTCACCGAAGAAGAACGAAAAGCATTAGAGCCATTCCCCCAGTGAGCCACTATGGGAGTGGCTCTCTGCTTTCTTTGGTAGTTTTGGGAACTATGGGGTTCTCTCTGTTCCCTTTTTTCGCTTTCCTTTCTCATTTAGGGCACTGAGGCTTTCTCTCTGTGCCCTTTTTTCGCTTTTCTTTCTCATTTAGGGCACTGAGGCACTCTCTCTGTGCCCTTTTTTCGCTTTTCTTCCTCATTTAGGGCACTGACAACCTCTCTCTGTGCCCTTTTTTCGCTCAACTTCCTCATTTAGGGCACTGAGGCTTTCTCTCTGTGCCCTTTTTCCGCTCAACTTCCCCATTTAGGGCACTGAGGCTTTCTCTCTGTGCCCTTTTTCCGCTCAACTTCCCCATTTAGGGCACTGAGGCTTTCTCTCTGTGCCCTTTTTTCGCTCAACTTCCTCATTTAGGGCAATGAGGCTTTCTCTCTGTGCCCTTTTTTCGCTTTCCTTCCTCATTTAGGGCACTGAGGCTTTCTCTCTGTGCCCTTTTTCCGCTCAACTTCCCCATTTAGGGCACTGAGGCTTTCTCTCTGTGCCCTTTTTTCGCTTTTCTTTCTCATTTAGGGCACTGATAACCTCCCTCTGTTACCTTTTTCCGCTCACCTTCCCCATTTAGGGCACTGAGACTCTCTCTCTGTGCCCTTTTTTCGCTTTTCTTTCTCATTTAGGGCACTGATAACCTCCCTCTGTTACCTTTTTCCGCTCACCTTCCCCATTTAGGGCACTGAGACTCTCTCTGTTACCTTTTTTCGCTTTTCTTTCTCATTTAGGGCACTGACAACCTCCCTCTGTGCCCTTTTTCCGCTCAACTTCCTCATCTAGGGCACTGACAACCTCCCTCTGTTACCTTTTTCCGCTCCTCATCCTCATTTCGGTAACAGATACGTTCGCTATCACACTTCCCCCTCCAAACCAAAAAGGAGTAACCACCCTAAAGTGATTACTCCTACAACATTAGCCTATACTTCTAATGCAACATTTGATTCGTCTTCATTCTTATCCTCATGCTTTCCTTTCACTAATATCGTATCCCTATCTCGATAAAGCAGGATTGCGGTTAAAATAAAGGATAATACATCTGAAATTGGGAATGCCAGCCACACACCAATCACGCCAAAATAATGTGGCAGTATTAATACTAACGGGATTAACATCAGGATTTGCCTCGATAAAGATAAAATTAATGCTTGCTTTGGTTTACCTAATGCCTGATATAAACCACCCGCTACTACCTGCACCCCAACAACAAAGAAGGCTATGAATAGAATACGCATTGCTTGGGAGCCTTCTTTAATTACTTCCGGATCTGCAGTGAATATTCGTAAAAATGGTGAAGGGATGATGACTAACAATAGCATGATAAGGGTAGCACATGCTGTAACGATTTTCATGGTAATCCAAATGGTTTCCCTCATTCGTTCATAATGCTTTGCACCATAATTATAGCCAACAATCGGCATCATTCCTTGCATAACACCCATAATGGGGATGATGGTGAACATTAAGATACGTTGAATTAAACCATATATCCCAACATAAAATTCACTACCGAATTGAATCAGCATACTATTAATCGCAATCATCATAATACTTCCTGCAGCCTGTTGAACAAATGCAGGCATACCAATTGCCATTACTTCCTTCAGGATAGCCCACTTTAATGCTAAATCTTTCATAGACAGACTTAGGGAACTTTTTCCTTTAAGAAAATAGTTAAAAATCATCAGTGTCACACTAGCTTGGGAAATAACCGTAGCAATTGCCGCACCTTGTACTCCCATATCCATTACAAAAATAAAAATCGGATCCAACGCAATATTGATAACCGCCGGTACTATCATGGTCATCATAGCAAAACGTGCATTTCCCTCGGAGCGTACGATATTATTCGTCGCAAATCCGAATGAAAAGAAAAAGGTACCGAACATAATAGGGAACATATAATCCATCGCATAACCTAGTGTAGATGGTGTTGCCCCAAATAGCACAAGTAATGGCTCCAATGAAAAGAAGGCAATCAGTAAACCAGCCACACTCACGATGATAATCATCGAAATGATATTACCAAATACTAAATTCGCTTCGTTTCCTCTTTGCTCTCCTAATCGGCGTGAGATCACTGATGCTCCACCCACACCAAGTGCAGCAGAAATAGCCATTACAATCATCATTAGAGGAAATGCAACGGTTGTTCCAGCTACCGCATCAATTCCGACTCCATAAGAAATAAAAATAGTATCGACAACATTATATAATGTCATGACAAACATACCGATCATTGCTGGAATCGATAAATTACGCAATAAGGTTGTAATCTTTTGTGTACCAAGTAATTCTGTCTGCTTTTTCATTTCCACGCTTATTTCCCTTCTTTCATATCCATAATATTATCCTTTATCCGTTCTAACCAAATCCGTAATAGAGCAATTTCTTCCTTCTTAAATCCCTTTAAAATCCTTTCCTCTGTTTTAGACATATCATCCCAGAGGCTTTGATCAATCATTCTTCCCTTTTCAGTTAGAGTAATCATTCGTGAACGCTTATCCTGTGGACATTCCTTCTTCTCAATTAATTGCTTATTTAACAGTGATTCTATAATTCCGTTCATAGTAGAGGCTTTAATATATAGTTGCTGCTGCAATTCCCCTTGCATTTGTGGTCCCTTTTCAACGAGTAGGAACAACACCCTTGATTGGGCAACTGTTACATCATATTTAGCTAATTGCTCATTAAATTGATTATGAAATAAATGAGCAGCAACCCTAATTTGATATCCAATATGTTCTTCAACTTGCCGTTCCAAAATACTTAGCCTCCTAATCAAATCATACTTAACTATACTAACATTACTCATTTATAGATTCAATCATAATGTTCAATTTAGTTAGCTACCTAATAATTATGGACAAGAACATACAGAATGCTTTTGTATCTACCAAGCAAAAAAATGGACTGAAATGAGCTCGATTACATATCGAAATCACTCCAGTCCATTCACCATTTCCTATAGGTCTAACACTTCGGGGCACAAATAACTGATTTTCCATTATGCCCATCGAAAGGTAGATAATTTTCACTCATCTATAATCGCGTCAAATGCTTCTGATACTTTATCAAATTCCTCATCTGTTTCGATGGCAGATAATTCACCATCAGCATCCAGCTTTAAGAAAAAGATATCTATATCCTCTTCTGTTTCTTCTTTCAAATCCTCCACAAAGCTAACCGCAACATAATCCGTACCTTGTAATGTTACCTTCGCTATAACTTCCACTTCACTCTCTTCATGCTCTTCATCGCTAATTGTAAATACTTCGCCTACTTCTATTGGATCCATCAAGATTCCTCCTATTCTTTCGGTAGTTCGTAGCTATATTTTCCATTGTGTTTGTCAATTATACCAGTTAGAAAGGAAAACTCAGGAAGGTCTTTACCATTGACGATATGGATCTTCTTTCACCCAATAAACAATATGTCCGTCTGGTTCAACCTCATAACGAATTTTTGATTTTTGAAGCCCTTCTATCATAGAAGGTTTTAGCATACTTCCTATTTGATTACTTTCATTTATATACTGACTAAATTCCTCATTTTGATATGTATTGGCTAACGAACTGATTTCTAAATAATAGATAGCATCATTTTTTAATTTGAACCATTCCAGTGTGTAATCATGTAAGGCTTGAAAATGTCTAGGAGGAGTTAACTCTTGGAAGCGAAGATAATTATTTTGCAAAGAAGTTTTGACTTGTAGAATATCCGAATAGAGTAAATTAACATCATTAGCATGTTGATTCAACTTAGCTAAAAGATCCTTAAATTCCGAATCACTGGAAGAGAATAATTGTTGTCTTTCATCCAAGTAGACCCGTATAGTCTTATGTGTAAAATAGCTGGAGTCGCTAAGAAAGTAACCAATAAGAAGAATTACGATAACAGCAGGGAATATATAGACACCCTTTCCCTTTCCATTACCACCCCCACTTCGATAATAAGTAGTGTTATAATCCGATTTACGTAAAGGTATAGCCATATGATACCCCTCCTCTATTCATCTAGTAAAAGTTACATGATTATTTTACATGAGATATAGAAGATTTAATAGGTATAATTCGGAAATAATAGTACTTTTTTCCTAAAATTATAATAATTAC
This sequence comes from Ornithinibacillus proteolyticus, assembly GCF_039581225.1. Taxonomy (NCBI): domain Bacteria; kingdom Bacillati; phylum Bacillota; class Bacilli; order Caryophanales; family Bacillaceae; genus Ornithinibacillus; species Ornithinibacillus proteolyticus. Next base: position 76,900 of record NZ_JBCPXV010000010.1, read on the forward strand.
ACCATCAAAAAAAGGCATGGCATCTAAAGACACCACACCTTCCTTATGAAAGTATATTAAATTAAGATACGACAGGTTCCGGTTTCTCAGGCCCTTTTTCTTGCTTCTCAAGTTCATAAATTGCTTTATCGCTTGTATCCACTCGTTTAATAAATAGAGCAAGAATAAGCACAACAATGTTAATTCCAAGCGCTACATAGAATGAGTACTGAATCCCATTTAGCAATGCTTGTTGAGACATGGAAGCAACAGATGCTTCAGTTAAGGTAGAAGGATCCACACCACTCATTAAGCTTTCACCTTTTGATGTAGCAACCGTCGTCATAATCGTAACCATAACAGCCGTACCAATTGAGCCAGATACTTGTTGTGCTGTATTGTTGATTGCTGTACCATGTGGATTCAATCGTGTTGGTAGCTGATTTAATCCGTTTGTCATGATTGGCATCATGACCATGGACATACCAAACATACGTAATGAATAGACCATTACAATGTATGTGTAAGTTGAATCAATTTGTACATGTGCAAGCATATACGTAGATACAGCAGTAATCGCTAACCCTATTACAGACAAAGCACGTGGTCCAAATTTATCAAATAATCTTCCCGTAATTGGTGACATAATTCCCATAATAATTGCACCCGGTAATAGCATTAAACCAGATTCAAATGGTGAGATACCACGTACATCCTGGATATAAGCAGGTGTTAAAATCATACCAGAGAACATTGCAACCGCATTAACGATGGCGATAATGGATGCTAGGGTGAACATTGGATATTTATAAGGTCGCAAATCTAATAATGGTTCATCCATTTTCAATTGTCGAACGATAAATAGGATTAAAGAAATACCACCAACTACTAAGGTAGTCACAACCACTGGGTCACTCCAACCATCAGAGCTAGCACTACTTACTCCGTACAAAATCCCACCAAAACCAAGACTAGATAACACGACTGATAAATAATCAAGTGTCGCATTTTTATTTTGCTCCATGACATTTCCGAACTTCCAAATAGCTAGTACTAAACTAATTACCGCTAATGGTAAAATCATTTCAAATAGTAAACGCCAATTATGATACTCAACAATATATCCGGATAGGGTAGGGCCAATTGCAGGTGCTGCAATCATTACCATACCGAAAATCCCCATTGCGGTACCACGTTTTTCACGTGGAAAACTTACTAACATGATGTTCATCAATAATGGACCCATCACCGCAGAACCTGCAGCTTGAATCATACGACCAGTTAGCAATAGGCCAAAATTAGGAGCAAAAGCAGCAATTGCTGTACCTATTGTAAAGATAGCCATTGATGCAATAAATAAACTACGGTTAGAAAAACGCGTAATTAAAAATGCCGATGCTGGAATTAATATCCCACTAACTAGCATATAACCTGTAGCAAGCCATTGTACCGTAGAATAATCTTCAATCTCTAAATCCACCATAATCGACGGAAGTGCTACGTTTAATAATGAATTATTTAGAAATGAAACGAAAGCACCAATAAATAATATACTAATCATTAAATATGGCGGTTTATTCATTTGTGTATTCATGATTGTTCCCTTCTTTTTTATACTAATTTGTTTGCATTTGATTATTTTATACCTGTAGTTCAATTTTTGCAAGGTTTTTTTACTATTAGTATAAAAGTATTGTTTTCCAGTCCTAAGAAACGTATACTACACATAAGGAAAGGATCGATTAATATGATGAATGAACGTAAACGTAAAGTAGCTAGTATCGCCTTAAGGCTATTTGTCGAAAAAGGATTCCAACAAACTTCCATCCAGGAAATTATTGATAAAGCGAATATATCGAAGGGAACATTTTACAATTACTTCTCGTCTAAAAATGATTGTTTAGCAGAGATACTAGAGGATATCCGTTATGAGGCTAGCCAGCAACGTGTTGCCATGCAAATTGATAAGGACCCTAAAGATCGTGACGTGTTAATTGAACAAATTACGATTTTAATGAAATTAAATAAGGAAAATAATCTCCAACTCTTATTTGAAAATATTCTTTCGACTAACCAAGAGGATTTAAAACAGCTCGTCATGCTGCATCGCGTTATCGAAATGGAATGGCTAGCAAATAGACTAGTTGAGGTAATAGGAGAAGATATTCGGGAGTATGCATCAGAAGCAACGGTGCTTTATTTTGGAATGATGCATTATATGATATTTACCCTTAAGGTAACAAACAGCCCTTACGTATTACATGATTTGATTGAAACATTGTTATCTTATATCGAACTTATCATAGGTCATATGAAGAAGACAGGAAGTACGTTTTTAAATAATTTTGCAATTGAAACACTGAAAACAAATGTACATCGAAACGCCATCACAAAGTCGGAATTATTAGATATGGCGTACCAATTGAAGGAACAATACGATTTTAACGAAGAACAGCAAGACCTATTTGATGTCATTCTTAGTGAATTGGAACAGGAGCGTATCCGTAAAATAGTTGTACAAAAGCTGTTGAAACCATTTCTAGATTTATTTAATGGAGCAGATAATACCTCCCAAATACAATTATTTACCAATGCGGTGTGGAATTATTTGAAAATGGTATAGCCATCGACTACTTTTCATATCATAAATGGTCAGGTGTTTTCCATATGATGGATAACCTGACCATTTATTTATCTTTTGCTCACTTGACGAATATGTGCTTGTTTAGTTTCTGCATCTACTAGTATGTACTCTCTCAATCTCTCATATAATTGATCGATTTCCTTCGTAGTCAACTTATCCTCTGTTTGTTGTATTGTTTGTTTAATAGTTGGGATAAGGCTATTTCGCTTTATTACGACCACATTCGGCGAGGTAACTTGTATTTGTTTCAATGTACAGCGCTCACTAAAAATGATATATGAATGGTAGCATGAGTCTTCTTCTATACCTACTACAGCTTTTAATGCCTGGATATGACCACTATTTTGCCAGATTGGGTTAAAGAATGGGAACTTCTTGCCACCTGGGAGGATTTGCATCCAATTCTTATTTCCCTCATCTCCAAATATCCATCCACTATAATTCTTGGATTCCAATACGAAAATTCCTTTTTGAGAAATCATTACTAGATCTAGTTCCGTGCTCTTTCCAGATTTTGTCGGTATATATAAATTAGTCATCACTCGATGATACCCTTTCAATCGGGTAAGTTCCTTATAGGTTAAGTATTCTCCATAGTTCCCTTTATTCAAGAATGTACTTAGAAAACCATTTCCACTTGCTTCCTTATAGCTTGGATGTCGTACAGATGGTTCGATGGGCTTACGATTTGGATGCGGAATAACCTTGCTACTCCTATTTTTAGAAGGTTGATTGACATGTATGTTTCGATGTCGCCTAGTTGTTTGATTATTCGAGTTCTCTATGACAATTCGCTTGATAATAAGTATGATGAACGTCATAATCACTACTACTAATAAAAATCCAATAAATCCTAACATCCCAATCTCCCTCCAGACCTTATTTCTTGTATCTATCTTAGATGGGATTTTTCTATAACTAGTAGAGATTTTCAAACTAGAAAAAGACGGTTTCTATTTTTAAGCGAAACATTCGTACCGTCTCTCATTTTATATATTGGAACCCAGTACTAATGTCTAAACATATCTATTACTAGATGCTAAATGACAATCCCAAATCCCATTCACTTACTAAAATCTGCCATTTCACCAGAGCAGTTACTGGAATCAAAGGAAGGAAAGCGAATTGTCGAAGATGCATTATGGAAATATAAGAGGGCGAAAGTATTCCTCATTAAGAGGGCTGATATCGTAACCATCTCTGTAATACCTGGATTGTCCAATGATAGCTCCCCTTGAAGAGAAGTTAAGGAGGGGTTACGACAAGTAATGTCTAATTCAAGAAGCATTCACTTCCCCTTATTATTCAAGAGATTCTTTCCAAATTAAGTTCTCACCCTGTTGCGTCATCTGTTCCTGTATCACCTGTGTTAGCTTCTCCTTCATCTCACTTGAGATAACAATACAATTTATATTGCTTAATCCTTTATCAATAATCATTTCATACCCTTTGTCATTCACTTCTTTATCATGACCGTAATATCTGTGGTTGATATTAATCCGCTTAAATTGAACGGACTTCACCCTTTTCCAAGGAATAAAACGACTTCCCACTAGAAGTCCATCTTCTAATACTGCAAACAAATTAAAAACATCATGGGAATGAGAAAAAGGCAACAGAATAAATAAGAAGATAAGCCAGTTATTAAATTCCTGTACGGATGCAAATATAATAAAAAATCCGATCATGAACACGAGCAGAAAGGAATAAAATATAATGCCTACCTTCTGCGATTTGTATGTCGGGGGCTCTAACTTTTTGTCTGGAAATTTTCTAACAGCTGAAGATTCTGCTTCATTTACAGGAAATACAACATTCTCTTTCATTTTGATTAGCAAACGGATAAAGCGAAAAAGATGATAAGCAATGACGGTGAAAAATAGAATTCCTATAGCGATTTTCATATATCCCACCTCCCGTTTTCTTACTTTAATTATACCATAGCTTATCGAGAAAACGCAAAAAAATATTCAGATTATTCAGCGATATTGATGAATAATCATGACGATAGGAAACAGAAGTTGCTTTAAAACAACCTCTGTCTCATAAATTCAATTTAATAGGATAGTCAAAACAATTCCATCTGCTCAACTTCTCCAAGTCTTTCCATTGCATGAGGATCTTGATCTTGGAAAAACGCTTTATGCAATTGTTTTTCTTTTGTCATAATTTGTTTACCAGAATCCACTGCTCCTCTTAATCGGCAACTATAGATAACTGGGAAATAATCACGTAAAAATTTCCCTTCTGCATGTGCAGTTAATGCAATAATTTGAAAACCTAATTGCTCTGCAATGAAAAATACAGGATTTAACACATGATCACTAGATGCTTTTCCAAATGGATTATCCATGATAACCACCCGATGTCGTTTCATATTGGGTTCGATATGTTTTTGTTTTTCGGCGACGTAATTTAAAATCCCTAAAAACAACGTCATGTTCTTACTCCATTTTTCTCCTCCTGACCACATATTCGATTGTTCCCATGAGTACCAGCTCTTCGATACTCGATTCTCATTCGTAACCTTCCTACAGGTCACTTTCATCACTTCATTATTCATAACTATTCTTAGAAGCTGTTTTGACTGTAGCCACATCTCTATCTCTTTTCGAATCTTACCAGCATCCTCCTGACCATCCTCTTTCAAAAATGCATTCGAATCAATTTTTTCCAAAATCCATTCAATATGCTCTCTAAGACGTGATTTCCCTACTTCCTCTTCCCAATCAGGAATAGAAAATTTGTATATTTCTTTCCATTTATCCTCCATTTTTACCTTCGTTTTCTTCGGAATTAATTCTAATTCTTGTGCAATTGTTCGAAGGTGGTTGTGTATATGGGTAATAAAGTGCTCTAATTGCTTATCATGATCCATAATGCTCATTTCATTATATTTAATAGCATTTTGAATCCGCTTCTGCATGTTCGTCTGGAACTCCAATATGGCTTGATAAGATTTTTTACTCTCTATTCCTTTGATAGCCATTTCCCTCATTTTGACATTTTTCACTTTGTTTTTACAGAATGATGTAAAGGATTCTTTTACTTGTTCTACTTTATTCCATTCATCTAAGACTTGTATTTTAGCGTTCTTTAAATGATTGGTTACCTTTTCTACAAAACTAATCCTATCATAAGTAAACGCATGGATCTCTTCTTCCGTTAAGTCCGCTTTTACGACAGAGGGGCCTTTAAAATGATGTGCCTCATCAAATCGATCTAGCCTAATGAAAGCCTCTTGTATATTCTTTAATACTTGTTCCAAACGTTTTTTCTCTCTGTCTAAATATGTTCTTTGCTCCATTAATTTCTTATGTTCCAATTGGAGAGATGCCGTTACTTGATCCAATGATTTAGAAAACTGAATCGGCTCGCGATTGGGAAATTTTCGTTTTAATTCTTTATTGGCTATATCAAAGACTGTTTTTTGCTCAATCAATTTCTCTTTTCTATCATCAAATTCTTTCTTTAGTGACTTAACAGTTTGATCTAGTTCTTTGATTTTGATTCGGAGCGACGCAATGATTTCTTTCCCGTTAGAAGGAAACATTACATCTTCATCTAGTTCATTCTGTTCTTCTTTTAGTTCTTTTATATCTTCTCCAATACGCTTGTTATTTGCTATAGCATTTTCTAATTTTATTTTTACTTCATTACGTGTACTAGAGAGCTTTCGTTCCGCAAACAATAACTCCTGTCTTTCTTCTTCAAGCAGTTTCCTCGATTTAGCTGTAAATATAGGTCGGAAATTCTTTATTTCTCCATATAGTGGATCCTCTATTAGTTGATTATAGTTGGATTTTACCGCACTTAATTTATCACGAAGTTCTGACCCTTGTTCCACTAGACCTTCTATTACGTTTTGTTGATAGGTCATTTGTTTGTTCATTTCGTCGATTTTTTCGGATAGTTTCCTTTGTTTTTCCTCTAATTCTAGTTTCTCCTTTTCATATTGAAGGAAGCGATATCCCTCTGTAAGGTTCCGTTGTAATCCACTATACTCATTTTGATATTGATCAATACGACTTAATTGGGATTTCCATTGATTTTCATATCCTTCTATTTGTTTCCCTATTTCTTCTACTTGGGAGCGAATAGAATCTACTTGCTTCCCTAATTCAAATAAATCCTCCTTCTTAGACTGATACCTATCATATGGATACTGCTTCAGAAAATCATCCAGTTCCTCTTTTCCTTTGTTCCAATGGTCTAGTGTTCTATCTACTTCTTCACGAGCAATGGTTGCCTTTTGGGCAAGGTTGGCCATCCGTGTTTTCCACTCATCAAATTGTGTAATATCCTGGTTCATTATCCAATGCTCTGGGACAATTGGATAATTCGAATCATTCTTCCCTTGTACAATGGCAAGGGCATCTTCCATTGTCATCACGATTATTGGAAAATGAATATGCTGATGAATATGCTGAACCTTTCGATTCACTTGTTCTAACTCATTCTTTGTTGTCAGGAGGGTAATTGGCCAGAGTGGGTAACTTTTCGCCTGTTCTTTATAGGATTCCTCTAATGAATTTATATACTGAATTCCAGTTTCCAAGTAAGAAAACTGATTCCTCCATTGATGAATTTGCTTTTCCGTATAGGAATCAGCGAAAAATAAATCCTGCTTCCCATAATCATCCAAATAACGATGGGCAGCCCGTTCCTTGTCAAAAAGAACCTCCCTCTCTTCGTAAAGCTTATGGATTTTTTGATCTAGTTGCTGTCTTATGGAATGTTCTTTTAAATAAACGGAATCCACATTAGCCCAATTGGTACGTAATCCAGCTAGTCTATCCCGTACTTTTTGGTGTGCCCTATCAGCTTGTTTCATTACATGCTCTAAGCTTGTCTGTTCATTCGTTTTGCTATCCTTTTCTTTCAAGAGATTTTCTTTTTGTATATTCATTTCATTCATCTGTTTCTCCAGCTGATTATTGGAGTTTTTCAGGCTTACCTTTTCTTCATCTAAATAGGTAAACCGTTCTTCCCAAGCACTGACACGATCAGCCACTTGCTCTTGATCTGGATTGGATAATATTCGTTTCTTAATACGATTCATTTCATCATCAATCGTTTTGAGCTTACCTATATTCTGATGATAACTTCCCCTCCATTCATCCAATTGGTTCCTTAATGTCTTCTGCTTCTTCGTTTCCTCGTCCAAACGGTTTTGGAGTGATTGCTTTTCAACCTCTATCCATTGCTGTTGTTTCTGTACATTTTCTAATTCCGTCGTAAAATACCCCATTAACTTTTGACTATTCTCTGCTAGTTGATCCTGAATTTCCGCTATTTCTTGCTCCTGATCCATCTCCTCTAACTGTTTCTGGAAGGAAGCGATCCTATCTTTCTCTTCTTCTTGGTCCTTTTTCAGTTCCGCTAGCTTCAAAGAAAAATAGTTCTTCATGGTTTCCGCCTTTGAATCTTCCTTTGAGCTTAATCGCTCACTAGCAACACGTAATGTTTCATTCAACTTGTCCAACAATATATTTTCTTGTTGAATATTACATGATAATTGCTTGTATTCCAGATTTTGCGTATCCGCTTCTAATTGTTGTCCTTTTTCATTTACATTGCTTAATGCGGATTCATTTTCTAGTCTTTGTGAATCAATTAAGTCCATTATTGCCTTCGCATGTTGTTTACTTTGCTCATAATCTTGTTGTTTCTGATACAAACCTCCATACGTTTTTACATATTGAGTTAAATTTTCCTCGATAGCTCGATTTTCTTCTATTTGTTCTTTTAATTCCTTATATAACTTAAAGCTAGAGCGATGCTTCTCAAATGTATCGGCAAATGAATTAGGGTCATGTCCAGTGATAGAGTTTTCCACTGTTGGAATCAGAAGACGGTCGAACAGTTGATTCGTTTGTTTGCATTCATCAAAGAATGTTTCTACACCACCTTCTGTACTATTGATTTTGACGATACTTTCCCATTCATTCGCAATAATATGATATTGATTTTCAATATAGGCTTGAAACTCTTTAATGGTTTGAAACGTTTCAGCGTTCATATACTGCTGTTTCATTTGACTGTAGTATTCCGAAATCTCTCCACGATCTGCTGGTCGGTTCGTCTTGTCTTTCACAAAGGGGATATTCTCAATGCTATGCTTATCCCCTCCTTGATAGGAATAGACATAACGATGGGAGTCCAGTCCTTGTTTAGTAAGAAATAAACTAACAGCAGTAACTACATATCGTCTAGGTTGTTCTGATAATAACCACTCTATGGCAATGTGAGCAGGATAGTTATCTAGTTGTAACGTTTGCTTTATCTTTCGGTCAGCAAGACTAACATGTGGGATAATTGCTTGCAGGGCAGTTTGAATAAATACAGTCTTTCCCCCACCATTTTCCAGTAGAATCGCCCCATTAAACCCATCAAATCTAAAAATATCGTCATTATATCGCTTCATTCCGTCCTCGTACACGACATTGGTAAAACGAATTTTACTAATCGATGGCATGTTCTTCTTCCTCCTCCCATTGATAGATAAATTCTAAAATCCCTTTATTATATTCCACTTCCATAAAAAATCGTTGTACAATTGTTTTGGCTTTTTCCGTTAAGGTCACTTCATTATTTCCAATTTCTTCGATTAATTCCTGGCTGATGAGAAATCGTTTCGTTGTATCCATAAAACTTAATCTACTAATCGTGTTCCCACTTTGTTTCTTGGCAGATTCTTTAATATCATTCATGTCTTCCCATTTTTCTATAATCTGAGTCCAATTATAGGAAAAGTCATGCTCTAGTTTCTGCAATTGTTCTTCATCATGCTCCTTTAGCATATTTATCCGATCATGAACTAGTCTCACCCAGTCATCTATCGACAGAAAATCTCTTGTCGCTTCTAGTGTTTGGTAACTATCATAAAATGCCCCGAACAGTACAATAGTGGAAAAATACATTAAATAAATATCCGCATTTGTTGCACCAGACTTTAAATACATCCTTTTAATATAATCGTTATTCACATGAAATGGCGACAGCTTTGTCTTAGGTATCATATAAAGTAGCTCTCCAGCAATAATAACAACACAATCAACCTGATGAACAAATCCATCTACTAATCCTCTAATATCCTCGTCAGCTATGTATAAAGAAAGGAAATCCGAACCAACCTGCCCCTCCCTGGCAAGATTCGTATAAATTTCAAATGCCTTCATCACTTTATTCTCACTATAGTTCATCTGCTTCATCCCCCATTACGATGACATCCATATTTTGAATAGCAAATCGTTCTGTTACGTTAAGCCGTTCCTTCCGCTCTTGTATTTTTAGTGTTCGGTTACCTAATAATGCTAAAGCAAGATCTAAACTATTAAACTGTTCATCTTCAGCTTGTTCTATCACCCCTGAAACAATAGGAGATCTCTGATGTAATAGAATCCAAAAATCGTAGAAAAACCGCTGATGAAGTAATGTCTCCTTATCTTCATTTCGAACATAATCGATTATTTCCTTTAGCTGACTACACTTATTTTCCAATGCTTCTAGTGTTATTTTCATTGTAAAGGCATAATTATTTCTTATTCGTTCCTGGTAATCGTTCTGCTCATCATCGTCTACATCCATAAAACTATAATCTGCATGGTTCTCTCTATCTTCTCGAATGTTTTGTTCTGCAAAAATAGTCAGCGGAGACCAGCTTTCTACATGGTGAATCCGTAAAAATGGATGAAGTAACCCTTTCATTGCCTCTAATGGTAATGGGGTACTGATAAGCTTTGCATTAATATCTTGATCAAAATTAAACGCATCAATACCAGTGTAATAAAGTGATTCCTGGGCTGCTTTTAATGTATGATTTTTCAATTCGATGCTTTGCTCTAGTAGCCTTGAATGCTCATAATGAACTTCTTCTAATTGAACGGTAATTTCCAGCACATATCCATAGGTTTTCTTCTCTTTTTGATGGTAATCCTTTTCATATAGTCTTTCTTTTGTTTCATTCACAAATTGTCTTAACTCTAAGAACTCCTCGTTTTCCCTCTCCAACCTAGCGTATATGTCTTCTAATAGCTGCTTATAACGCTCAAATGTTTCCTCTGAAACAATACTTCTTTGGATTTCGTGTCGTAATTTCTTTAGCCTTTCATTGAGTGATTCTACATCAATATGCATTTCATTAATTTGCCGTAATGCCCCTTTAAATTCACCCTTTTCCAGCTGTTTTCTTAACATTAGTTGATTAATGGATAATTGAAATTCACTGTAAAACTCCTTTGTTGCAAAGATAAGCTCCAACCCATCTTCATCTAATGTGTAATACTGTGTATTAGTCTTTGAATCAAAAGCATTCGCTTTTAAAATCGCGTACTCTAGCTGATCATTTTTCTTTGTCTCCCAGTTGTAAAATGGATATGCTCGCTTTTTACCAGTAGTGGGGCGAAAGGTTTGAATAATGATAAAAGCAATTTCTGCATACGCTTTTTCATCTAATTTATAGGTATTTTTCGTTAACTGTTTTATAAAGTTGGCTAAGTCTTTCGTACCAACTTTTGGATTACGGATTATTTTTTGTTCAAAGAAAAACAAGAGTGTAAGTAATCCCAACCCCTTCATATCAATCGGTCTATCAATGAGGTCCTTCATCTTTTTTCTATCTAGTTCATAAAGTGGATCAAATAATGCTAATCGCCTGGATCGTTCCCTATAGCCAGAAGTAATTTCTGCAAGTGAGGTTAGTTCCATTGTGCATTCCTCCATATATGCTGCAATTCCTTTGTTTTTAACACTTCTTGAGGGTAATATTGCCCATTGTCTATTATGTTCTGCAACTGAGATTGTTCCTTCTGATTAAAACAAGCTAGAAAAGCTTCATTTGCTTCTTCATCCAATCGTTGATTTGTTTTACCAACCAAAGGAGTTTTCTGTAAACATGCTTGATAAAAAGGCAGCGCTAGCTTCATCGACACTTTTTTAGCAAGTTGATACCAAATGGTTATACCAGCTCTATCCAGGTCGCCAAAATAGTAAAACAATTGCTTGACACCTGGCAAAGGAAGCTGGCGTTCGAAATGTTCGATACTTTTTATAATCTTTTTCCCACTTCCATAGATTAATGTGGAGAATATTGTATTAGGCAATTCATCTAATAAAGCTTGATAGGTTGTTTTATTTTCTACAACGAGGTGAAGTTGTGTTGAACAGGTCAATCGGCTTGGGTTTACTGCAAACATCAGTGGATCGGAAACAGGAATTACTTTCATTTCCTCCCAAAGTCCAATACGCTCTAATAATTCTTTTCCTTGTTTCTCACTAATCCACTTTTCATCGCCAACGAGCTCTACACTGCGCTCAGGTGCTGGTACTTCGTACGTTGGTAAACCAAATGATGCTATATATTGGTGGATTTTCAATAGAAAGGGGATATCTTGTTTCCATTGTGATGGATTCAATCGAAAATAAGGATCAAGCTGGATGGAAGGATGAAGTTGAATACGGTATTGCTTAATTTCTTGATGAAAATCCTCTCTCAATAGTTGTTTTTGAATCCGATATGTATGGGCTAGTGACGGGGTACGACTATTCCTACCTTTCGATTTAACCATTTCCAAAATCCCTTCTTCTTCTAAAGAAAGGATGAGAATAGCAAAATCTTGGTATGAAAGCTTATACTCATCTACCAATTTCTCTAACGCTTCGATTTCGATGCTTTTTTTACTATAGTTTAGTAATGCTTGTATCACGATATTTTTCACGCTTATCACTCCATAACAGACAATCTTCTATCTATCTATTTTACTAGAGTTAAATAGATTAGTCAGTAGTAATCCAATACGAAGAGGTGAAGATTTCCTTTCCATCATTAGCCTGTTATGGATGTTATAGATAGCTTTGTCCCTTACCGAATAAAGCACGATGTTCCTTCCCCTCACCCCTATATCACCAAACAATGAAGAATAGCATAAAATTTCCAATTTGTGGAAGAATATTCACGAGTAGTGAAACGGAATTAAGGCGTGTGAAAGGAGGGAACAACATGGCAAAGCAAAAAAAAGAGTAAAAATCAGTCCAATGCTGATGTAACGAATAACAAAGGTGATACAGAATTCGCAACAGAATTTAGCCAAAGTAAGAAAGCAAGAAAAATAGGCCACAAAAAAGAATAAGAAGAAATAAAATAATCAACGGGTTGATGAAAAGGATATTCATTCGACTTAAATAAATGTGGAATGAATATCCTTTCTAAATTAACCTTAAAGCGTTCTTTCATTTCCCGGGAAATATCGACATTGTCCTAAAAATATTGTCGATGACCTTTTCCATTACATAATAAGATACCCAAACCCTAGTATCATGATAATGAACCCAATTGGAATACCATATCGAGCCCATTCCTTACTAGTAATACCTAATTTATTCGCTGCTATGATATTAGGAATATTACCCGGAATCAACATCCCACCACTTATGATTAAGCTAAGCAGAATGAGCCGGATTGTTTCTATTTGCATGGCTGGACTAATCTCCGCAGCAGCCAATGTCGCATTATCTAGTACTGCTGACACCATATTAATCCAATACAATACACCCGTATTTAAATCTAACAAATAACGTTCAACAAACTCACCGTAACTGGAGCCAAGTAAGGTTAATGCCATAACAAAAAAATAGATTTTTACAGTTCGAGCTAGAATTTCCCTATAACGTTCTACCTGATCCGGCTGTTCCTTACCTTCCGTATGCTTCGGACGAAGGAAAAATAGCGAAAAAATCCCAATTCCTAATACTCCAACAATGGCTTCTAAACCAATCAGATGAAACAGGAAAAAAAAGTCCTGATTTAACTTACTCGTCGTAATCGTTGCTAACGGCTCCCCAACAGGTGTTAATATAGAACCAAATGCGATGGAAAAACAAGCTAATATCGTCGTACGCACCTGTGTATCCCGATCAATTCGTAACATACTAATAATAAATACGAATACAATCGCAGCAACGATGGCCGTTATAACGCTAGATAATATCCCCAGCACGACAATCATTAAGGTTAGAAAAACATTCATATCTAATTTTCGAACGACACGAGAAATACCTATCTGAATTGGCTGTCTCAACCATTTAAATAATATGCTTGCAACCAACACCACCAGCGTTATTTTGATAGGATTTTGAATTGCCTTCATCAACAGTGCTATGTCTAACACACCACTACTAACCGCTGCTATCGTCCCCATTACCAATAAAAATACTTCTAAATTACGCTCAATCGATTTCACAAAGAATGGCAAGAGCAGTACGAGTACTAAGATAAGAAGTAGAACGACCGTCAATTTAAAAATCTCCTTTTCAGTAGTAATAAACTTGTCTACTTCCTATACATATTACCCTTTCCTATTCATTATTCATTTATCTGCATCTTGATAATTAATGGATCTACATTTAAGGAATGTTTCCTACAAAAAAAGAACAAAAGAAACTCTCGTAAAATAAAATGTCTCATTTGTTCCCAATGTAAAGATGATTATCGTCATTTTAAACAACGTAAGCTAGACAAATCGGATAATAGTCGAGTTTGTTTGTTTGTTTTTGATACTACACAATTACATTTAACCCATTCGCTATTACATCCTATTCCTAGTATTATCAGACAGTCTTTTATCCTGCCATCCCATTATTCTCTTATTGGTGATAACCTGTTATGTTTCCGCCTTGTAAACTATTATTTTACCTGTTACAGATGTTTGGGTAGTTTTCCCTTTATTTAGTCTTTGTTGCCTTTGGCTTTATTTTTGTCTTTGGATTTGTCTTTGGCTTTATCTTTTCCTTTACCTTTACCTTTACCTTTGTCTTTTCCTTTGTCTTTTCCTTTGTCTTTTCCTTTGTCTTTTCCTTTGTCTTTTCCTTTGTCTTTATCTTTTCCTTTGCCTTTATCTTTTCCTTTACCTTTGTCTTTTCCTTTGTCTTTTCCTTTGTCTTTTCCTTTGTCTTTTCCTTTGTCTTTTCCTTTGTCTTTATCTTTTCCTTTGTCTTTATCTTTTCCTTTGTCTTTATCTTTTCCTTTGTCTTTATCTTTTCCTTTGTCTTTATCTTTTCCTTTGCCTTTATCCGAACCATCATTTCCATTTTGATCATCAGGAATTACAGGATCTTCTTCTACCGACTCTTCCTCAAATACAACAATGTCATTGACACCACGTGGTTTTAGTTGAATAGTACCGTTGAATTGACTAGATATACCGGTGACATTTACTTGATCTCCATTAGCAAATGCAAAATCATCAAATACTAGACCTGTGCGGTTGTCAACACGTACTAGTACACTCTCGCCACCTACTGTAGCTATAAATTCAAACGTTCCATAATCATTTACTTTCTCTAATCCAGAAATTACAGCACCTTCCACCTGTACAAGCTGTGCTTCATTCTCTTTAGAGATTTCAGATGGTGTAACCTTTTTAGCTGCAGGTACAGCACTATTTCCTACTTTTTCAATGCTTGATACTGCTGAGATTTGCATCTCTCCAGAATAAACACCCTTTTCACCTGTTAAACGAACAACATCTCCTGCTTCCAGGTCGATATTATTTTGGAATACATAAATCCCTGCTGTTTCATCCTGTACATAGAAGCCTTTGCTGCCCCAGTTACCAGTTTTTGTTGTTACAGTACCTTCAATTGTAACTTCTCCACCATTTTCTACTTGACGAGCATCAGCAATATTCATCGGCTCACTTGGCTCTTCTGGCGTTGGTTCTTCTGGAACTTCTACTTCCTCGACAAACTCATATGCAGTAGGGGATTTTAGACCAGGCTTTGAAAAATACGCTTCTAACGATCCAGTAATTTGAATCAATTTCCCTAAATTATCCGGATTATCTACTAGATTTAAGTCAGTACGAATAAAGTTATTTGGTAATTGAACAGGAATAATTCGGTCCATATCACGTTCATTCGGTGAATCAGCTAACATTAAGTTTGTATTAGCGAAATTACCATCGAAATTCCCTGTCATGGTTCCGACAATGTAACCTTGTACCGTTTTTGTTCCGGTATTATTGGCAATTGCTTCAGCTACTGTAATATAATCTCTTTCCTCTGGTGGTACGACTACCGTATTATCCTGAATCGTAATACGTGAACCTTCCTCATAATCAATCGGACCATTATGATTAGTTACATAGGCCACTACCGCTTTCCAAACTTCCTCATACTCACCGACTGTTTCATCCCCTAGATTATAAAAACTGCTTCCATGCATATAATCATTGTAGGCTACAACATATTCTTTTTCCACATCTAAAGGATTACCTTCTGGTGTTGAGAATACAACATCAGTAAAACGATTATTCTCTTTTATCAATTCATAGTGTAATCCAGACACTTGTAGATCGACACTATTATGATAATTAGATTGTGTTAAAATGACATCTTTTATCTTATTTAGGTTCGTCTTTACGACAACGATTTTATTTCCAAAGCTATCAAGGAATTCTATTTGTCCATCGGTAATAACACCTGCTGGAATATTCCCTGTTACAGATGAACCGTTAAGAAAAGCAAAATCAGCACCAGTAATATCCCGAACAGAATCGGTATATAAGTTTCCTAATCCTGCGTCTCCTAATGCTTTATTATCAGAAGATAGGCCATTGTTCGTCAATCCAATCTCATTCCCTACAATTGGCGCATCATTAGAGACTTCAATTGAAATACGTTGATTATTTTGATAGTTGATTTTTTCACCGTTTTCGGTCAGATGCTTCGCATAAGTAATCATAGCATCGGTCATTGTACCAGATAACGCTTCTAATACTTCACCTTCAAAATTATATCCACTTCCACCTGTACCGATATAATCTCCAACTGCAACAATATACGTTTTATTATCTTCTACTGGCTCACCGTTTACTACTAATTCCGAATCAATATATTTTCCGGTATTATTGGTGATAATCTTATAGTGTAAGCCAGACGTTTGTAAATCAATAGAGTTGCGGCGCTCATAGGAATACTTAATAACTTCCTTCAGTGCTGCACCTGTCATTTTATATTTCATTATTTCGTTAGCAAATGGCTCAATGGTATAAATATCATTTACTGTAATTGGACCCGCAGCAATGTTTGCTCGGATACCACCACCATTGGTTAGCGCTACATCAGCGTCAGTTTTAAAACGCATCGCATCCGTCCAAAAATTCCCTAATGACGAATCACGATTTCCACTTCTAGTCAATCCCGTTTCGGTGTAACCAATTTCTTCAGACAAAAGCTCGCCCATTTCAGCATTGTAATAATCAACTTTAGCCTGAATCTCACTATCTACTTCTGTTAAACTACTAACCTTTTGTAACTCACCAGTTACTGATTCTACTTCCTTAGTAGCTTGGTTAAATGTAATGGTTAGATTACCTACATTCTCTCCATTCGCACCTGTTTGTACGATTGGTGTACCATTAACTACTCTTGGTTGGCTCAACGTTGTATGGGAATGCCCTCCGATAATAACATCGAAAAAGTCTACTTCCCGTGCCAGCTTTTGATCCATATCATAGCCCATATGTGTTAGGGCAATTAGGATATCCGTTTCATCTTTTAAATGTGCAAATTGCTTCATCGTTTCAATCGGATCTTCAAAACTAATCCCTACTACATTAGCAGGAGCAGTAGATGGCGGTGTCTCTGTAACCGAAACCACGCCAACCTTTAATCCATTCACATCAAATATTTTAGAAGGTTCTGGCTGTGGAAAATCTACATCTGTATTATCACCGACAACCGTATTAGCACTTAACCATGGAAAGTTAGATTCGTTAATACGCTTAACTGTTTCCTCTTGTCCGTAATCAAAATCATGGTTACCAATTGCCATTGCTTGAACACCCATATCATTTAATAGGTCAACAATTGGAACACCATACTGGAGGTCTACTACTGGGTTCCCACTAAATATATCCCCAGCATCTAAATATAGAGAGTTTTCTGCCGCTTCTCTCTCTGCCTTTATGTACGCTGCAATTTTTCCAAAATCATTGATCTTCGCATGAAGGTCATTGGTATGTAATACTGTTAATTCTACTAAATTGTCTTCTGAAGTTTCTGCCGCTGAGACGGTGGCAATCGGTCCCAACATGGTATAAACTAACATGACAAATGCTACAAAGCTCATCCAAGTTCTTTGCATTTTTCTTCTGCTTCCCATCTACTTCTCTCCTTTTTTGCACTATATTCATAATAGAATAATCTATTATCTTCTACCATTTTACATAATTTTTATTAATTCGACATTAATTTTTTGTAAAACTTTTATTCAAATCCAAACATTGTTGTATAATTATAGAAAGAATGTACATGTTTAGGAGGGTGTCCGATGAACGTAACCATTAATAAGAAAACCATTTCTTTATTTAAAGGAGCAACATTAAAACATGCATTATTAAAAGCTGATCCACTATTATACAATGCCGTAGTGAAAAACGAAGCCTTCATAAAAGACCAAGAAGGAAATGTTACCGATGTCAATGGAGCCGTCGCAGAAGGATGGACATATTATGTAGAAACCAAGAAACAGGGTTAAAAGGGGCTATGAGGGAAAGGTTTGCTGTCCCATCAACTATGGGACATATGTCTTTAGGATGGGTGCCTGCTGTGAAATGAATAGTTTTCCTGTGGATTAGATTCTAAAAAACTATTAAATTGAGGAGTCAAGCCGGGTCGTTCCATTCGTCTATTTTTTTATCAAGCTCTTGAATTAATGAACGTTCTTTCTTTTGATCAATATTTCGATAATGATGTAAATTGCCAGGCTGTTTATCCTTTTCATCTGCTAAATGAACCACTTTTTGCAGAGGAGTGAATTCAAATTGTCCTTTTGGTAGAGCGGAATCCGTATGAAATAATATAGCATGGGCAATCTCTTTCGCTACTTGTTTATCCTCACCTAGCCGTACTAATAACTTATGCGCACGTTCAGCACCTTTAATCGGGTGAATATCATAATCCTGATAAAGCTGGTAGTCCCATTCTCCGTCACGATACCATTCATAATGACCAATATCATGTAAGAATCCAGCCTTAGCTGCCCAATCTAGATTCACCTCATATTCTTGTCCGATATGAAATGCATGATAAGCGACAGATATCGCATGTGCCATCCCGGAACGTCTAACATACTTTTGGGTGATCGGATGATTGTAAATATCGGTTAATGTGACAGCCCTCATTAAAAAGCGCCTCCTTTTTTATGGTAAATTATCGATATGTTATCATTATTATGCGTATTAAGCAACTATTAATGATTACTAGATTGAGTCAAGTATTTGTGGGAGATTTTTAAAGTCCCTTATTTTGTATTGTTTTAATTCCAAATTTGACAACGGTTTCAGATTTATATCTTTCCATCTGTTTCCGCTTTTTTACTTTTTTAAAT
>NZ_JBCPXV010000100.1:0-2998 GCF_039581225.1 Ornithinibacillus proteolyticus
CCGCCTCTAAAGCGAGTTAACTTAAAAAAATGACAATAGCCTAATGAAAATGGTTCCAATCATCCAAAAACGATGATCGGAACCATTTTTTTATTATTCTTGGCTAGTTATGTCCCAGCCCCTTTAATATAATCTCTTTTGAACATCTATACATCCCCGACCTTACACTTTACTTATTATCCAAGAGATTATTAGTAAATAATATCACTTTCAAAAAGTTTCCATTTTCTTTTGATTGTTAGTTGAATTCTTTTGAGATAAATATTTAGCATACGGAATGGCGTGCTTAGCAACTTCGAATTCATAATACACAATCCCAGGTTTATTAACATTAACTTCAATTAGATATATATTTAAATCCTTGTCTATTGCTAAGTCGATACCTAATTCACTTATTTTGTTTTCGTACAGGGCATCAAATTCACTCGCAATATTTAGAGCTCTTTCCTCAATCTTGCTTTTAAGGATACTCGACTTATTTTTAGAGAAATTCCTATCCAAGAATCCTACTAATCCCCCAATATACCCACCATTTCCAGTGCTAGAAATAGTAGCATAATTGATACCAATCCGGGGATAACTATTAACAAATGACCATTCTTCATTTCCATCCTTCATAAGATGGACACGGATATCAAACGGATTGCCTTCCTTAGTTCTTGTTTCTATATACTTTTGTACAATAAATGTGCCTTTTTTAATAATATCTCTTATATACTTCGTTAATGATAATTCACTAAATTCACTAACATTGTCTCCATCAGCTACTCGATATTTATCAACATTCAATTTTTCAATATAACGTACACCTTTGGCAAATGAGCCAACTTCCGGCTTTAAGATTACTGAACCGTACTCTTGAATGTAATGGAATATATCTTTCAATCGATTAACTTTTTGATAAGGAATCATAATATCACTAAGTTGTTCTATTGCACTTAATTTATCATAAACTTCTAGTTTACTAATCGAATTTCCATAGAATTGATTAGTAAATGGAATTCCCTCTAGTTCTTCATAAACTGTATGAAAGCCCTCAATTCCTCTTGCTCGTAAACGATCATAAATTACATCAGGATAATTTACAATCATAGGTACCCATTCTTTATTTTGATAAAAGTATCCTCTTATACACATTTCATCATAATCTATATCCTTAGGAGTAAAATAAAAAAAGTGTACATTTTCATACTTTGCAACATACGCACAAGCAATCGTTAAATTATTTATCTCATTTTCCTGAACTAACATTCCAATACTTACTTGATTATCTAGTTCCGCCCATTCTAGATTCGAGTTTCGGGAATCAAAATTCCCTATACTTTTACTTTGCTTTTGAAAACTATTGGTTAGGAATATTCCATTCTTAGCAATATAAATTGCGTAACCGATTGTATTAATAGCTCTTTCTTTCTCATGATAGGTGGATTGTGGTCCATTATTTACTTCATGAAGCCAAAAACGGCCGTTTTTATCAATGGCTAAATCTAATCCTAACTCATCTAAAACCAAACCATAGAGTTTATCTAAATGATACGTTATATCTAGAGAAAGCTTCCTTAGTTCTTCCGCATACTGTTTACCCTTTGCACCATACTCGTTCGTCAAAAAAACGTCAAGTTCTTGAGTTCTACCACCTCGACTGATATTACTCAAAATACTTTTCTTATTACCTATGCGCGGATAGATTTTGGTTATCTGCCACTTTCCTTCATTATTCTTTTGAACATGAGCTCGAATATCAAATGGTTCACCAGCATTAGTACGAGCATGAATATATTTTTGAATCATATAGCTATTTTTGTTCTTTAGAATAACGTCTTGAATCCACATGGTGAATTTTTCTTTTCCTAGGATCCGTTCTTTCTTATCTTCGTGAATTATAAAGTGATTACCGTTCTTTTCTACATAATATATAAAGAGACCTTGTCTACCCATTATAGGTTTTAATACACCTTTTTGATTTTCATTTAAAAACTCTAATATTCTATCTTCATCAGTAATTATTTTAAAAGGGACTAGTAGCTCTGCAAACTTCCTATTTTCCACTACTATTTTTGGTAAATAAAATTTGTTTCCAACTCCAAAACTAGTAAAAGGAACCTCTCTTCGCAACTTCCTTTCCGTAATAGTTTGTCGCTCTCGAGATGCTATTCCTATGTTATGAATGACATTTGGAAAAGAAGAAGTAACCTCTTGCCACTTTCCATTTTGGAATACTTCTCCCGTAACTTGCTTAGCATCCATGTTAACACCTGATGAGGAAAAGAATAATAGGGTTACTCCCTGTTTCTCTGCTTCCTCAACTAAAGCATCAATTCTAGGTTTAGGATAAGCAATTCTTGGGTTAGATTCACTTAAATAGACACCGATAGTAATATCTTTATTTAGTAAACCGATCTCATCTACTTCAAATTCTTTTTGCCATTGTTTTAAGAGAGGCATTAATGAAAACTGTATTATTTCAGCAATTTTTATTAAATTATTTGTCTCTAACTCTTGAGCAATTAATAATAATGTATTTTCAATTTTCTTTTTTTCCTTTTGTCCTAATGTTAAATTAGAGTTAGCTGTTACTTTCTCAATAGCAGTAACACCATCTACGATTGAACTAAACATGAAGATACATTGGTTTAATTCCTTCTGTTTAACTAATTTTGAAAAGTGACTAGTTGCTTCAATTAATGTATCTATAATATTTTTTACCTGAAAAATAGTATTTTCTTCTAACTTGGTCATAGATGAAACTCCTTTATTGTAAATTACATAATATTAATATCGGATTAAATAATAATTTGTTTAGGGAATAAGGCGAGGATTTAAACGGAGTATAATCAAAACCACCAGTGTGAACTGGTGGTTTGCTCTGCTGCTTGAAGCCTCTTTTACCGGCCTTGGCCTTAAAGGCCCACTGAATGGTTTTCCCTTACGCACCACATCCACGCACTGATTCTAAAGAATCTCTTATATCTTTCTATTTTTTTCTCCTGTGAATGGA
>NZ_JBCPXV010000101.1:0-2623 GCF_039581225.1 Ornithinibacillus proteolyticus
TCACCTCCTTGTTCTTTGTTAATTATATTATATCACCTTACTTGCGTATATGCAAGTAAATGTATGAAGTTTTTTAGTTTTTTTAATAAAAAATAAGCCCGAAGAATACTTATTCATCAGGCTTCCATGGTCTTTCCTGTCGTTCGAATCCTTGAGCTTTACTCCCGTAAAGGTATTCGCTCATTAATTCATCAGTCATTTGTTTCAATTCCTCCGGAGAGAACTCTACAATCTCTCCGTTGATTTTATACTTACCAATCTCTATATGTTGCACATCAATGTGATGCTTAGACAGTAATTCAGCTTTTAACTGATAAAAATCTTTATGCATTCGTTCAATTATTGATTCCACCATATCCATGTATAAATTGCCGACTTCAAAACTTTTAAAGCGTTCCAAGTCTTGTTTAAACACGGTTACTGCAAGAGGGTAGGCTATGTATTTTTTAATTAGATCATTCATCCTTATCAACAAACCTTAGCCCTTGATTTAATCTCTCAATTTCTTTTCTAATTTCCTCCTGTTTTTCTGGCGACTTAGTTTTAGTTAATTTCTTCATCAACTTTTGTTCTTCCTTAAATATTTTTTCCTTGTTCATTATGATTCTCCTCTATTTTTTCAAATAAGTCCGTTAATTCCACACCAAAAAATTCAGCCAGTATCACAGCTTGGTCAAGTCTAGGGTAACTTCTTCCATGTATCCAATTTGACATAGTAGTAACGTCCACTTTTACATATTTAGCTGCCTTTTTCTTTTTTTCATCTTTTTCTTTAAACAGTTCATCCAACCTCATTTTAATTGCCATATCATCACCTATATACTAATTCTCTAAACAATTTCCTAAATCCTTCAAAAAATTTTCAAATAAAAATATGAAATTATTCATAGTACAAGTTTTGCTTTCATAGCCTTTACTATACCAACTAAAATACCAAATAGGAAAAGTAATCGGAATTGTAGACACGTAGATATATAGACCTTTCTACCAGTTGGAATACATTCCAATGACAAGGGACTATCTTTATCAAGATACCAAGAAAGGGGGTGCGGATAATCTTATTCGAGATACTTTCCACAACAAGTATGCTGGGAATAATGGCTACTTCATATTATTTTGAGAACAAACAGGGAACCGATGATCACGAAAAAATAAAGAAGATTGCTGATTCGTTAGGGTTAAAAACCTCAGAAGGGAGTATTAGGATTTACCGTAAACATAAAAAACATACGCATACAGAGTACGTTTATAAAATACCCTTAGGCTTATCATTTAAACAATTTGAGGACCATAAACAAACATTTATCGATGGTTTAAACAATAAAAGCCGCCCCGACTTAAACCTTGAAAACTTAAAGAATATCAACTGGAAAGGGGATGTTATTAAGCAGCTGAAAGACATTTTGAATAATCGTATAAAGTTAGATAAACAAATTGAAATGGAATATGACGGAATGCTTAAGTTCAGAGTTTACGAGAAAGGGCTAAATCAGCTGTATTTGTTCGATGAAAGAATGTTGCAGAATATTAAAGATTGGGAGGTTCCGATTGGCTACACATACAAAGAATTTTTAAAGCATGATTTTGAGAAGCGCCCTCATATGATTGTAGCTGGAGCAACAGGGTTCGGAAAATCAGAATTTATTAAGCTACTAATCTCTGTATTAACTAAGAATCGGCCAGATCATGTCCGTTTCCACCTAATTGATCTAAAAGGGGGCTCGGAATTAGGTCCATTTAGAAGAATGTCCCAAGTTTCTAACTTTGGAAAAAATGTGAGGGATGCAAAGCGAATCTTAGAAGATATTCAAAATGACATGAATTACAAGCTAGATTACATGTTTGAAAAAGGCTACAAAGATGTGACAGAAGCTGGTCAAAAGGAACGTGATTTTATTTTTATCGATGAAGCTGCTGATTTAGATGATGATTGCAAAGATATTGTTATTGATATTGCCAGGAGAGGTAGATCAGCTGGTTATCGCCTTATTTACGCAACTCAGTACCCAACAAATCAAACACTACCATCTCAAGTACGTGCAAACATTGGAGCAAGGGTTTGTTATCGATTAGAAACAAATGCACAAAGCAGAGCAGTATTGGATGAAGGAGGAGCAGAGGAATTGCCAGAAATTGAGGGTAGAGCAATTTTCCGCAGGGTTAAGAATCATATTGTTCAAACTCCGTATATCGAAAAAAAAGAAATCAATAGGATTATTAAGCCATACATCAATGTTAAGGAAAAAGGAGGATCAAATGCATCCAAACAAAGCAAAGAGCCTAATGAGGCAGGAGCAAATACTTTTAAGCTTGAAAAAGCTCGATTATCTAACAGCAAAACAACTGAACAAAATCCACGATTTGAAATCAGATAGAAATGCACGAAGAATACTTCAGCAAATGTCATCTTATTTAAGCAGTTTTTATGATGGTCAAAAAATCTACTATCTCAGCAAAGAAGGTCGAGAGAAAATAAACTGCAATATCATCCGCACCAAAATAACCACAGCAAAACATTACCTAATGCGTAATGACCTCTATATACACCTCAAACAACCAGCTAACTGGCGAAATGAAGTAAAAATGATCAGTGGGGAGGGAACAAAAGGCGAGATAGTCATTA
>NZ_JBCPXV010000102.1:0-2593 GCF_039581225.1 Ornithinibacillus proteolyticus
AGCAACATGTGCAAAAAAATAAAATAACCGTAAATCTGTTTAAAACATCTCAGATTCACGGTTATTTGGCGTTTCTGTTTTTAATTTTAGTTGCTTCTATTATAAAATTTCTTAGTTCGGGCTTACATTACTTTAAAACCAACATAGACACTTATTACTTGAATCAAAAGAGATAAATTCCATTGAGACTATAATATTCCAGCCCTTTATGGGTATACCCTGGTAAAGGATAACGTTCTGTAAACCCAAATCTTTTCATCAAAAAAAGTGACCCTATTAAGATCAGCTTGTTTTAACTATTGCCCCCGTTTCTTTAGGTATAACATTTCACATAGAATATTTTTTTTGGTAACTTTCTTTTCTTAAATAACCCCCTCTGTTAGGATAGATGTCGTCGGGAACTTTAGTGTATAGTTTAAATAAATACACGGAGGTTGATCGACATGAAAAATAATAATGGCAAACGATATTCTAATGAAGAAAAAGCTGCAATCGTTAAGAGAATGATGCCCCCTAATAATGAATCTGTAGGCCGATTAAGTGATGAGTTGGGTATTACTGAACCTACACTTTACAAGTGGAGAAAGGAAACAAGATTAGCTGGAAATCCCACACCTGGAGACGGTCAAAATTCTGAACAATGGAGCAGTGAAGATAAGTTTCTGGTTGTGATGGAAACATATTCACTGAATGGTGCAGAGTTAGCGGAGTATTGTAGAAAAAAGGGTCTTTATAAAGAACAAATTGAAGCATGGCGTGATACTTGCCTTAACGCAAATGGCAAGCAATCTAATCAAACAAAGCAATTGAATCAAGAATTAAAAGAGGAGAAAAAACGAGCAAAAACATTAGAAAATGATTTGCATAAAAAAGAGAAAGCGTTGGCAGAGGCTGCAGCTTTATTATTATTAAGAAAAAAGGCCCAAGCGATCTGGGGGGACCAAGAGGACGAATGATCAGCCCGTCAGATCGCGCACTAGCAGTTGAACTCATCCAAGAAGCTAATCAGAATGGTGCGCGATTAGCCCTTGCGTGCAAAGAATTGAACATAAGTGTACGCACCTATGAACGCTGGGTTTCAGGGGGAGGAATTAAAGAGGATCAGCGCCCCCATGCGATACGACCGGAACCAAAAAACAAGCTAACGAAAGAAGAGAAAGAAAAGATTGTAGAAGTTGTTAAGCAGGAAGAATTCGCTGATTTACCTCCTACTCAAATTGTGCCGAAGTTGGCTGACCAAAGCGTTTATATTGCCTCTGAATCTAGTTTTTATCGTGTGCTACGTGAACAAAAGATGCAAAACCATAGAGGAAGAGGTAAAAAGCCGGAACGGAGAATTCCAGAAAGCCATCTAGCTAAAGAACCTAATCAAGTTGGGACCTGGGATATTACCTGGTTAAAGGGGCCAGTAAAGGGTTTGTATTACAGGCTCTATATGATAATAGATTTATTTAGTAGAAAGATAGTTGGTTGGGAAATTTGGGAATCAGAGGAAGCTAAGTATGCGGAGGAATTGATAAAGAGAGCCGTGCTTAGTGAAAAAATTCAAGGGAAGCCTCTTGTCCTTCATTCTGATAATGGAAGCCCAATGAAGGCAGCAACTTTTCAGGTTTTACTTGAAAAATTAGGAATCCAAAGTTCGTATTCAAGGCCACGTGTAAGTAATGATAATCCTTATTCCGAAGCAACGTTTAGGACATTAAAATATCGCCCTGAATACCCATACAACTGTTTTGAAACAAAAGAAATAGCACGAGAATGGGCGCTTAAATTTGTCCATTGGTACAACTGTATCCACCTACACAGCGGAATAAACTTTGTGACTCCAGAACAGTGCCATACAGGGGTCTATATAGATGTGCTCAATAAACGAAAGGAAGTGTATGAACAAGCGAAACAACAGCATCCAGAACGTTGGTCACGTTCGACGAGAAATTGGGATCCGCATAAATCAGTAGCATTAAATCCAATGAAGGAAGAACGCGAAAGTTGAAGTATAAAATTTATCCTCAACTCAAAATTGCCCCTTTGCCCTTCTCAAAAAAGAATAGAATGTATTCTGTATTTTTTTGAGAAGGCCACCAAGCGAAGCGCGGTAGATAATGAATTAATTATATACACTAGTAAACAAGGAAAATACGACAATTATCTTGACAAACACCGATACTTAGCTTGTTAAACTAAACTGTTAGTTAGTTTAAGTACATAATTTCACAAAACTTTATAACTATAATATAACATATATTCAGATTCATCCTAAAATTTCCAAATCTTGATTTACAAATAGTCTCCCAGTTAGCAATGAAAATACATAGCAATTAGTCACCTACTAACATCTATTAGTAGCTGTTAATTTGTGTGCTACAATGTTAAAAGTGATGTCATTTGTAAGTAAACACTGGTATATCAACTATATAAATAGAATACCAATCACTATTCGGTTTGGTATGCTATTTATATAGTTGTATGAATTTCATAATTCTTAGCCCTTGTGTATCAAGGGGTTTAAGAGATAAAAAAAGAAGTACCTCCCCAAATCTTGTATAATGGTAGTTGACCACAAACCATAAAAAGACTGGAGGAGTACTTCTTA
>NZ_JBCPXV010000103.1:0-2492 GCF_039581225.1 Ornithinibacillus proteolyticus
CTGTAAATAAATTGAATTACTTTCAATTTTTAACTATCTATAAGGTGTGTCAACTAACTAGTGTTTATAAAATATTGAGAATACGCGAGTATTTGGAAGAAAAATTAACTTTATTGAGGGAGGGATAAGGTATGAAAAAGTATCTATTTTTAATTGTAACGTTACTATTAGTTGTTAGCGGGTGTACTGAAAAAGAAATAAAATTAACTGAGAATGCTAACATTGCCAAAAGCCATTTGGAACAGAGCGGTTATCAAGTTATTTCCTTTGAGGGAGAGAGTAGTCAGGAATTTAAAAGAAAGGATCTATTTACTTCCCCTAACCTAGAATTTTGGTCTGTTCAATATATGGAACCTGATGAATATTTTGATAAGGAAATAAATACTGTGACATTTATCGTAGAAAACCATCCATTAGATAACATCTATGAAATGGGGAAAACGAAGGTGACGGCTTGGTTAATTGATAATGAAGTAATTGGCGGTTGGTCCTCCCCAATTTCAAAGAATCATGATGAAGTAGGTTCCCCCTATTCTTTGGATGGTAAGACCGTGGAAGAAGTAAAAGGAGATCATTCAGATTGGTTAGAGGAATGGAAAAACAAATATAACGATTAAATAAGGTGTGATGAACAAACAAGGTGGTTAAGATGAAATCGCCTTTTTCTTTTGTTGCATAATCTTATTCTTCTTTTGTGATTGTCATAAATTACTATAAGCTAAGTAATTTTCTGCAAGCTTTGCTCATTAATATGTTTGAAAGTGAGCATATTATTTAGTATAAATACGTTTCTCTCTATATAATAGTAAACATTCCTTTTAAACTGTCTTACCCGAAATACACAAACTAGATACTAAATAAGATAGGAGATTATTATGACATCAAAGACAAAACTACCAACGTATAAGTTTTATATAAATGGTGAATGGAGAGAAAGTAGTTCCGGGCAGACTATTGATATACAGTCCCCGTATCTTCCAGAAACATTAGGTAAAGTTCAATCGATAACACAAGATGAAGTCGATGAAATAATTAGTTTCGCTCAAGCAGCTCAAAAAGATTGGGCAGAGGTCTCACTACAGGATCGTGCGAAATACTTATATAGATGGGCTGATGAATTAGTCAATATGCAAGATGAACTTGCAGAAATTATCATGAAAGAAGTTGGAAAAGGCGCTAACGATGCTAAGAAAGAGGTAGTACGTACAGCTGACTTTATCCGCTATACAGTTGAAGAAGCGCTTCATATGCATGGTGAAAGTATGTTGGGAGACAGTTTTCCAGGAGGATCTAAGTCGAAGATTGCAATTATAAACCGTGTTCCACGTGGTGTTGTTCTTGCAATTTCTCCGTTTAATTATCCTGTAAATCTATCAGCTGCTAAAATTGCACCAGCATTAATGGCTGGAAATGCAGTTGTCTTTAAACCAGCTACACAGGGTGCTCTAAGTGGTACTAAGATGATTGAAGCCCTAGATAAAGCTGGATTGCCTAAAGGTTTATTAGGATTAGTAACTGGCCGTGGATCCGTAATTGGTGATTATTTAGTGGAGCATAAGGGAATAAACATGATTTCCTTTACTGGTGGAACAAACACTGGTGTACAGCTTGCTAAAAAAGCAAATATGGTTCCATTAGTGCTTGAACTAGGTGGAAAAGACCCTGGAATTGTTCGAGAAGATGCCGATTTACAGGAAGCTGCAAAGCATATTATTAGTGGAGCTTTTTCTTACTCAGGACAACGTTGTACAGCAATCAAACGTGTATTAGTTCATGATAGTGTAGCGGATGAGCTTGTTGCTTTGTTAAAAGAGCAAGTTGAAAAGCTATCAGTAGGATCTCCGGAAGAAAATAATGTAATTGTTCCATTAATCAATGATAAATCAGCAGATTTCGTTCAGCATTTGGTGGATGATGCTGTAGAAAAGGGAGCAACAGTAGTAGCGGGGAATAAAAGAGAGGGTAATTTAATTTATCCAACCTTACTAGATCAAGTGACAGAAGAAATGGAAGTTGCTTGGGAAGAGCCATTCGGCCCAATTCTTCCAATTATACGTGTTTCTTCTGATGAAGAAGCAATCCGTATTGCAAATGAATCCGAATTTGGTTTACAGGCAAGTGTCTTTACGAAGGATATTAATCGAGCATTTGCTATTGCTAACCGAATTGAAGCAGGCTCTGTTCAAATCAATGGTCGTACTGAACGTGGCCCAGACCACTTCCCATTCATTGGTGTTAAAGGGTCTGGTATGGGAGCACAAGGTATCCGTAAGAGCTTAGAATCAATGACACAGGAAAAAGTTACTGTATTAAATATAGTAGAATAATTCTAAGGTGAACCAAGACCAGGGAAAATCCCCTGGTCTTTTTGTGTCATTTGAAAACCCCTGGCTATGCCGGGGGTTCCGGAGAGCTTATAGCGTGGTATTAAAATTAAAAAAGGCCTCTCTTCGTGATAAGATATAGTTGGTTTCCCGACCACTACATCAAAT
>NZ_JBCPXV010000104.1:0-2378 GCF_039581225.1 Ornithinibacillus proteolyticus
TGATGTAGTGGTCGGGAAACCAACTATATCTTATCACGAAGAGAGGCCTTTTTTAATTTTAATACCACGCTATAAGCTCTCCGGAACCCCCGGCATAGCCAGGGGTTTTCAAATGACACAAAAAAAGGCTTCTCATAAATTTACCCAACTTATGAGAAGCCTTTATTAAACTATTATTAACTACAACTTAATTACATAAAATCTTTAGGGGAGAGTTTATATCATGCTACCCATAGCAGCTAAACCCCTTAATTTAATAACCATTTACGTATGAGACCGGTGGTATGGTAGAATTGGTGTAGAAATCAACAAATTTTTAGAAGCAGGTAAGATATTCCCTGTCTCTAAATCTTATCTTTAATGAAGTTGGCTGTAACTTCCGTATGAATATCCGATTCTAATCCGTTTCCATTTCTCCTTCAAAGTGTTCTAAATTCTCTAAGGGTGTACTGTTAGGTGTATAAATAGATTTTTGTTCCACATCTCCCTTACCGTTAACATAATATGAATAGATATAAAGAGGTTCGGTTTCAAAAATAACTTTTAAGTAATAGGGATTTTCCGTTTTGTTTTCCCTAAAATCTATTGTAGAAATCTCCCAATTTTCATTCGGATATTTAGATTCCAGATAATCTTCCAACTCTATTTTTCTCACTGTAAGTTGATAATCAATCCAAAATGGGCGGGCAATAAAGAATATAACTTCAGCTAGTAGAACATAAACTGTTAAAGTAAGTAATACTTTCCTCTTTTTTTAAATAATAGTGCTACTATTAAAAATAACATTAAGACTCCAGTAGCAAGCATCATTTCAATAATAGTAATTGGATGCAAAACACTCACCTTTTTCTAGCTTTATTAGTAAAAAGGAGTTTTCGAATTGTGAAGTTATTCATTTCTCCTCAAAAAAGTTAATGTTAATTTTCAGCTACTACTTTAGCCTGTTCTTCGTTAACAACCCCACTAGCAAAAACGCCGTTACTATAAAGTAACTATAGCAAAGAACAAGCACATAACACATAACGCTAATTAATTTTAATACCTTTACCATATAATCTTTTGATTTGCGAATGCACTCATTCCTGACATTGCAAGTCTATGACAAAATGTATGACGAAAAGTATGTGCTGATACACGAACATCTTTAAAGTTCATCTTATTATCTTGAAGGTAACGGAAAATCATTATCGCATTTTGAGTTAATTGTATATTATCTCTTTTTACAAATACATAATCACTCAACTCCCCCCAGTATTGTGAGCAGAATGTCTTATATCCAGTTAATCCCTTAGATAACTTTTCTGTAATTGGTATTGTTTCTTTTCTTCGTGTTTTACCAAATACTGAAATATTATAAATAACAAAGTCTAGATCAGACCATTAAATTGATTATCCCACCTCTTCGGATTCCAGTACCTAGTAT
Source organism: Ornithinibacillus proteolyticus (assembly GCF_039581225.1). Classification (NCBI taxonomy): domain Bacteria; kingdom Bacillati; phylum Bacillota; class Bacilli; order Caryophanales; family Bacillaceae; genus Ornithinibacillus; species Ornithinibacillus proteolyticus. The sequence continues at coordinate 1,424 of NZ_JBCPXV010000104.1, forward strand.
TAGAACAATCATCATATAATCTCTGTATGCCACATAACTTTTCTCACGCTGTTTAATTCGTCTGTAGAAACTTAAGATCTGTCTTATTTACTCGTCTGTGAACACATCAATCTTCACATATTCTTTTTGTCTTTTCACCTTGTGTGCTGGATTTTTATTATTTACCTCACAGTCAACCATGTAGTTTAGAATGCTCTTATCCTCATGAGCTTAGTGTTAATTGTGCCCGCTTGGTTTCCTTTCTCTTGGCATTCCCATAGATATTGCTTAATGTGACTGTAATTAATGTCTTCCACATTTACTACTTCATTATCAATGCAATAGTTAATAAGTTCCCCCAGCAACGTCTGATAATTCCTTATGTTCGTCTTCGTTGTGTTCTTAAATCTCTTGTCATCCAAAAAATCTTGAAAAACAAATTTAAACAACAAAAAAAGACTACCTCCTTGTTTTTTTAGGAAGTAGTCTATACTTTAGAAAAAGAATATTTATTTAACTGGTTCTCTGAAAGGGTGAAAAATAGCTTTAACTATTTCTCAGATGTTTGGCTAAAAAGGCCTTACATCATACCTCCCATGCGCTATTAGAATATTGTTGTTTATAAAATCTTATATTAACCCTTATGATTACTGTGTTTTATACTTTGGCACAAGACTAATTTTATATATTTTTATATATTTTTATAAAAAATAAATGGTCAAAAAATGCTCAATTACTTCTATTATTACTTTATCTAATTGTTTTTTCTTTATCTCATTATACCACAACAACTATCAATCCGTACGAAAACACCCCAATAACACCAAACTTTGCAAAAGTTTTACTAAACATCGCTAAAAGTGCATATACTCCTATTGATACTCCAACAAGTATTGGAATGGCCGATATATAATCGAGTGCTATATTGGTCATTCCTTCTTTTATTTTTGTCCCAATCCACTCTCCTACATATGCT
>NZ_JBCPXV010000105.1:0-2353 GCF_039581225.1 Ornithinibacillus proteolyticus
GTAAGCCCGAACTAAGAAATTTTATAATAGAAGCAACTAAAATTAAAAACAGAAACGCCAAATAACCGTGAATCTGAGATGTTTTAAACAGATTTACGGTTATTTTATTTTTTTGCACATGTTGCTTGAATCGCCTTCGCCCAAGGCATGTACTTATTTAAAGTTTCTGGCGTTCGATGGATATCCAGATTTGGTAGTTCTGTTAGTAATTTCACCAAATATTGATAGAAATCCACACCGTTAGCTTTCGCTGTTTCTGCCATACTCAAACAAATCGCATTGGCCTCGGCACCAGCTTCGCTGACGGAAAACATCCAATTTTTTCGACCGATCACACTAGGGCGTATCGCATTTTCTGCTGGATTATTATCCATTTCAATGCGACCATCATAGAGAAAGGCACGAAGCCCATCTGTCAATTTCAGTGTATATTCGGCTGCTTTTCCAAGTGCGTTATTGCCGTAAAAAGGGGATTCCTCAATCCATTTCAGGAATTCTTCTACGATTGGTTTCGAAAGCTTTTGACGTCTTTTTCTTCGCTTACTCGGGGATAATTTTTTAAAATCCCTTTCTAGGCGATAAAGCTCGTCGCAAAATTTCACTCCAATCTGCCCGTTTTTACTGTTCACTTTCAACCAATATCGGCGAACGTGTGCCCAACAATTTGCGAAGGTTACGCCTGGGAGTTTATCGTATGCAGAATAGCCGTCACAGATAATGGTCCCTGTAAAGTTCTCTACAAATCCTTGGAGAACGGATCTCGCACGTGACAACGCACTTTGAAAGAGAATGATAACGGGGCCTTGGCTAGGAGCGCTACGGTACACCCAATTATAGGCATTGGAATTTCCTGGTTTCCCGTCGGAACGATGAATAATTTTTCCGTAGGTTTCATCCACGTGTAAAATAGATTTGTTCATCATCATTTCCTTCATCCGTTGGTACACGGGAAGTAACCAATCCTGAGCTGTTCGTATAACCCAGTTAGACAAATTCTTATCGTTCGTATGTAGGCCACAACGCTCCCATTCTTTTACCTGACGGTAAAGCGGAAGATACTGGATAAATTTATCATAGATTACTTTCGCTAGAATGCTAGGACTTGTCAGACTACGTTGAATAGGAGCCTGTGGTGCTTGGCCTCTTTTTATTTGTGCGTTCTGAAAGGAATGTCCCTTACAATTCTTGCATTCATAAGCATGTTCTACATGCTGTATTTTCTTCATCGTTGCTGGAATAAACATCGCTTCTTCTCGGACAACGGTGCTGCCCATTTCTGTCATTGCTTGCTGGCAACAATCGCATGTCGTATCTTCTGGGTGATGATGAATGACTTCTGTTTCGAGGTCATCTGCCAGAAAATCATTGCGTTTTCTATTTTTTGCTTTACGTTCAACAGTATATGCAATCTTCTGTTCGCTTTGTTCTTCTGTGTGCTCAGAATAGTTAAAAGAATCGTCATCATCCTCATCATCGAATAACGACGTTTGCCCATCGGGTAGATTGTATTTCGATTGCTCCGTTTTCGAACCATATAGTAGCTTCGTTAAGTGGCGAACTTGCTCGGTCAAAGCTTCGATCTGTCGATTCGATTGTTTTAATTGTTCCTCTAAAAGTTTAATTAATTTATCGTTCTGATCAGGAGAAGATTGAACCATGCAATTTCACCACCTTTCGTTCTGTTAAGATAGCTATAGTATACGCTATCGAACGAAAAATGAATAGTTAAAAAACACCTTTTGGAGATTTTTGTATTGCTTTTGGTTGTTGAATAGCTAACCCTTCCAAGAGCCAACGAAGTTCTTGTTGCGATAAATTGCGAACTTCATTTTCGTTTTTAGGCCACTGAAGTTTACCATTATCTAAACGTTTATAAAGCATGGCGAATCCATCCCCATCAAAATATAAACATTTATAACGGTCTTTGCTCCAACCGGAAAATAAGAAGATGGAATCGCCATAGGGATCTAGCTCGAAGTTATCTTGAACTAGTGTAGCTAGTCCGTCAATTCCCTTTCTCATATCCGTCTTTCCACAAACAATATAAATGTTCTTGACGTCTGTATAATCTTGCCTCATTCATTTCTCAACTCCCTTATGACGGTTTGAATGATATGCTCATCCACACCGTTAAAGAAGGAAAGTTCAAAGCCGCCTGATTTCATCATAAAAACAGGAGTTGCCGAGGAAACTGGCGGGGTCGCTAACATAGGTTCTTCTTTTTCAGGATGGAGTGTTACGGGCACGATGATTAGTTCTTCATGTGGCATAGAAAAGCACCTCCTTCAATTGATATTTCTATCTTAGCAAGAGGTGCTTCATTTTTGTATGCGTTGTTTGATTACGGGTTTAC
>NZ_JBCPXV010000106.1:0-2056 GCF_039581225.1 Ornithinibacillus proteolyticus
AATAGAGTAGGCGCATGAATCACTCATGCGCCTCTCGCAGTTCCGTACGTGCGGGTCATCGCATACGGCTCCTCCATGATTATTCCCTTTGGGAATGATGTTCATTGTAAATATCAACCAGAGAAACAAGACCAATTTCCACAAACTTTTTGTTTGGAATTGCTGTGTGTACTGGGGTTGATAAGGAACTTCTCCAATTGTACATTCGCAATTGTGGTAGTTCGCCTTTCCAGTTTCTTCTCCTCAGCTCTCTGTGGAGTTTCCTAATCTTTCTCCAACTTCTAAGTTGAACCATCCTTAGCCTTCTTCGAATCCATGAATCCAGTTCTTGGAATAAGGATTTGACATGTCCATGCCCAAAATAGTTTCCCCAACCTCGGAGATAGGTGTTCAGCCTTTTCCTAACTAAATCTTCAAGATTGACCGTTTGATTCTTCCTAGTAATTTCCTTTACCTTCGTTTTGAATTTCTTTAACGATTTAGATGATGGTTTCATCCATCTTCCTCTAGTGAATTCGTGTCCTAGAAATACAAATGGCTCTTCCAGATTGTTGACTATCTTCGTCTTTTCAGGGTGTACTATTAGACCTAATTCTGTCTCCAAGAATCGGATTACTGATTTTAATACTCTTTCAGCGCCTTTTCTTGATTTACAACATATTACGAAGTCATCGGCATATCTTGTAATTCGATGTCCTCTTTTTGTCATGACTTCATCAAGAGAATGAAGGTAGATATTGGCGAGAAGAGGGCTAATAACCCCACCTTGCGGGGTGCCCTTCTCATTCAAGTAAAAGCTTCCATCTTCCATAATTCCAGCTTCGAGGAAACTTTGGATTAAATTTAGAACACTGCCATCCACAATTTCTTCCCTTACCGCCTCTATCAGCCTATCTTGCGGTATGGTATCAAAGTATGATTTCAAATCAGCATCAATTACATATATGTAACCGTCGGTTAAGTCTTTCTGGATTTTTTCCAGTGCCATATGGGCACTACGTTTAGGTCTAAATCCAAAACTGCAATCCAAGAACTTTGCCTCGAAAATTGGTTCTATCACACGTCGCACAGATGCTTGGACAACTCGGTCTCGTACTGTTGGAATTCCTAAAGGTCTTTGAGAACCATCTGCCTTTGGAATGTAGACTCGTTTTACAGGCCTTGGTTTGTATGTCCTACTTAATAATTCCTGTTGAAGGATTTGTACATTATCCTCCACACCATATTCGAAGGCTCTAATATCCACGCCATCTATTCCCGCAGAACCTCGATTCCGTTTTACCTCCAGGAATGCTTCCTCCATATTAGGATATGCCCATATTTTATCCATAAGGCTATACCATTTCCTCTGGTGATTCCTAAATCCCTCACGAAAGTTACCTTTTCCTTCTTGCTCGTTCATGATTCGTATTCCTTCCCTTTGGTATCCACGATTTTCTAGTCATTTAAGACAATGTTCGTTTCACCCATAAGTTACTCCGCCCCAGACGGTCTACCCTTCTGTTCGACCTCAGTTCTTCGGCTACCTACCTCACTGACTTCTGTCTGGCTCATGACAGCTTCCTAAGTTGGTTGACTTTTCTTCCATGGGCAGACGGGCTTCGCACCAATTCTCCACCTTTTGGGTGAAAGATTGCTTCTGTAACTCTGTACAGAATCTCTCGCCTTTGCGACCTTTCTGGCGAGATTAATCACTACTATCCCCTGCTCTGACTTCTTACCACCCATAATCCCAGCTTGTCCCTCACGGACTTGTCTGGGGGTTACCACCAAGTGGAGACGATAAGACCTCCTTGGGTCACGTCACCGAACTTTCCTCTGAACCCAGTCCTCATAACTTATAGAATCCTGTTGTGGGATTGGACACTCCCTTCTTTTGCAGGGTTATCCGATTCTATCAGCCAACATGGTTATTGTCGCCTGTTCCAGAGTTTGCCTTCAAGCCCTCCGCACATTCCCTCACGAGCATGCACTGCCTGTCAGCTATACACTTCCGCCACTACGGCGTGTTTGGGACTTTCACCCTTAAGTTCGGAGCGCTGCCAAGCGCACAAAA
>NZ_JBCPXV010000107.1:0-1906 GCF_039581225.1 Ornithinibacillus proteolyticus
AAGCAACATGTGCAAAAAAATAAAATAACCGTAAATCTGTTTAAAACATCTCAGATTCACGGTTATTTGGCGTTTCTGTTTTTAATTTTAGTTGCTTCTATTATAAAATTTCTTAGTTCGGGCTTACGATTCTTATTTATATGTATGGGGTGGAACTCCATATTTTGACGCATTTGATGGAAAAAGCACTCATTTTGTTGGTGATAGTACTACTTTAGAAGATATTGAGTTCGCGGATGATATTATGATTACTGATGAATTTGGTGGTGCGTTTAATTATGAAAAAGTAAATACTTTTGAAGTTGATTCTCAAGGTATTGGTATAGAAGATGGGAAAGATTATTGGAATTATATTGTATCAGCAGGTGATGAGGAGAAAGTTATTTTTCAAGTAACTGATGATTTTGAAACAAGTAAGATATATGTATTTAAATTTAAAGAATAAGTAGTTTAACATGGTAATATGATAGGCAGTAATTAAATGAACATTTAGATTAAAGGATAAACACAAGGGGCATTTTGTTCTTTGTGTTTATCTGTGAATTTGTCTAGCTACTTGGTGTTCTTCCCAAACGTGTCTGGGCTAGTCTAGAACATACTGCGGCTTTTTTTCTCGCTTGAAGTTTTCCAGAACCCCTCGCATTGTAAGAACGATCAAAAACATTAGGAATAAAATATCCTTGCTCATCATGGAACAGGATATTTCCACTACAATTTAATTAAGTTGTACCGATTTGAATTATAAAAAATATGAAAGAATAGGTATCACAACGATTAAAACAACGACACTCTGAACAAAAGTAAAAATAATGTCTTTTTTCCAAGTCCTTTTGGGATAAGGAATCATTCTCTGGAAAATAAGTAAAACTCCCCACCAAACAAACAAACTAAAAAAAACTGAGTAAAATTATCATAGTTCACAACAAAACACCTCACTTTGATTAAACTATTCATCTTCAATTTTCTGTCTATTTCATCTTTTAGATTTTATGTATTTTCACTAATTTAAAATAGCCCCAATCCTTCTGTTAGAATCAATTAGAAACCAATATCCTCCGGTCATCTCAGATTTTTAATTCGTTGTTTTAAATCCATTAATTCTCAATCCAATTCAATTAGCATTTATGAGATATTTCTACATTCATTACTAAATATCCTGCTTTATTAGAAAAATCTGCATTTTGAATATAAAGGCTCTAAGATATGCACCCTTTAAATTATTCTACTTCCTCGGGTTCGACTCTCGGCATCTCAAACAAATCATATTCTGCATCACCTGAAGTAGATTGAAGTTGATGTACAAGTCGTACTCCCAAAGAATCTATCTCTTGTCTAACTCGATTTTCAGATTCGGAAATATTTTGATTAACTTCAGTAAATCTTTGGTCTATTTTTATTCTAAGTATGTCAAAATCAGGCTCCATATCAAGTTGCAACTCTCTTTTTTTGCAATTGCAAAACCTTGTACTTATTCACTGCAAAATACAGTATTCACATTATTATTGAAGACGATAATTTAAAATGATATCTGATTAACTAAGCCACCCTTTTTGATTCTAAATTTAAAGCCTCTTGGAAATAGAATTGTGCTTTGATAGTACAGTTATGATGGATTAGAATTGAAATTAAATAATAGTGTGGATAAAGGAGATGTTTAATTGATTTTTAAATCGAATAAACATATAGATAAAACAAGTGTTAATATTGCTTTCTATTCTACCTTCATTTATTGGTCAGGATTTTTACTAATAAATAGTATCCTTGAATTTTTTAGTAAGGGAATGAATTTCATAATTCTTAGCCCTTGTGTATCAAGGGGTTTAAGAGATAAAAAAAGAAGTACCTCCCCAAATCTTGTATAATGGTAGTTGACCACAAACCATAAAAAGACTGGAGGAGTACTTCT
>NZ_JBCPXV010000108.1:0-1886 GCF_039581225.1 Ornithinibacillus proteolyticus
ATCGAGTAGGAGGAGGCGATTAACCTCCGACCTCTCACACCACCGTACGTACGGTTCCGTATACGGCGGTTCCATCTAAGTCCAACGTAACGTTTGATATCTACTAAATAGACTCTTTAGCCCTTGGCCTGACCAATATTGGTCGTCAAGGGCTTTATGCAAGATTGGGCTTTTAGCTATTCGCCAGTATCCCTTTCTTGTGTTAGCCCATTCCCACGCTTTTCCTTTCTTAATTCCGTATCGAATTAAGTTATGGTACCTTGTTTGGACTTTCTTCCATTCCTTCCAACGAATCATTCGTAACCTTCTTCTTATCCAGGCATCTAGTTTCTTGAATAAAGAAGGCGTTTCTGCCAGTTGGTAGTAGCCTAACCAACCTATTAGGAATCGATTTAGTTTCTCCATCCTTCTATCCATCGCCACCGATTTCCTTCTAGAAGTCAGTTCACGAACTCGCTGTTTAAAGCGTTTTACACTTTCTTTTGAAACCCGGATTTTCGGGGTTTCCTTCTGGATGGTAAAAGAAAATCCAAGGAATTTGCGTCTCCATGGGCGGTCTACCGCACTTTTGTCTCCATTTACTTTGAGTTTCAGTTTCTCTTCTATGAATTTAGTGATAGTATTCATGATTCGTAAACCCGCACGTTTGGAGCGAACATAGATATTACAGTCGTCTGCATAACGGACGAAGTGAAGTCCTCTTTTCTCCAGTTCTTTATCCAGTTCATCGAGGACAATATTGGAAAGTAGTGGACTTAGGGGGCCTCCTTGGGGAGTACCTTCTGTATTAGGACAAGCTAACCCATCTTCCATAATTCCTGCCTGTAAATATCTTCTGATTAATTTCAAGACCATTGGGTCTTGAATTCTTTTACTTAATGTTCGCATCAGTCTGTCATGATTTACTTTATCGAAGAATTTCTCTAAATCCATATCGATTACCCAACGGTAACCCTGCTTGATATAATTTCTAGCTTGTCTCACCGCATCATGTCCGCGCTTGTTTGGACGGAATCCATAACTGTATCGCGAAAATGTAGGGTCGTAAACTTCCGTTAGGACTTGTGCGATTGCTTGTTGGAGGAATCGGTCTGTCACGGTAGGGATACCTAACTTTCTCTTCCCACCGTTTGGTTTCGGGATTTCGACACGACGAACAGGTTGAGGGTAGTAGGTTCCCTTTTCGAGTTGTTCCCGAATGGTAGTCCACTGTTTCATGATATGTGCTCGTAGGTTTTGTACAGGCATATCATCCACACCATGACTTCCTTTGTTTCTTTCTACACGTTTTAGTGCTTGTATTAAGTTTTCCCGTGATAGTATTCTTTCCAACATGATATCGAACTCCTACGCGAATTGTCCGTCCTTCTTATGTGGCAACTACTTTCAGCCCTTCTAATGTCCCCCACGAGATTCATCGTTTCCTCCATTAGGAAGGTTCTTATGTTTCTGCGTCATCAAGTGTTGCGTATGCAAAGTGGCAATTCTCCTTAGATGATTCAGCCCTTCCCGAATACCCTAGGAGCATTCGGTACTATGGCTTCGGCTGACTTCTGATAGTTCAGCGAACATTCTCATGTTCGGTTACGGCAGGTGTACCGCATTTCTATCAGACCTCCCAGGGTAAGCACACATTCTTCCTCTCCATGTCCTCGCTCCATTTACTCTATGCTCCCTTTGGCAGTAAGGACTTCAACTTGTATAGCAGTCTCATCCAAGAACATCTAGCCTTATATGAAGTTTGTGTTCCTCGAGGCGGAGATTTGCCGCTGACTTCCTTCAGATTCTAGGTCACCCTAGACACCCTTGTCTTAAGCTAATCACTACTACTGCCTTCGTGATTCAGGACTTCAACCCTAGAGAATGTGTGCATGCCTGGCACACTA
>NZ_JBCPXV010000109.1:0-1706 GCF_039581225.1 Ornithinibacillus proteolyticus
ACGTAGCGCTAACCATTTAAAATGGTAAGTGCTACGTCTTTTTTAATATTCTTACTCTTTTTAGTAAACAAAAAGGACACCCTCTGATAAAATTAAAGTAACCACACAATAACCTATCAGGAGGTATCCCTATGTTCAAACATTATACCATGAATCAAGTTGTTTTGCCGATAGATTTAGAAATGAAATTACAAGAAAATGATGTTGCTTACGCTGTTAATGATGTGGTGGAGAGTATTCCAGCCGAAGCATTTGATTTCTTTTTACGTGAGACTGGTTATCCAGCATATCACCCTCGAATGATGATGAAAATTATTCTTTGTGCTTACACGCAATCTGTTTTTTCTGGCAGGAAGATAGAGAGCTTACTTACAGACAGTATCCGTATGATGTGGCTTGCCCAAGGTTATGAACCGAGTTATCGTACCATCAATCGTTTCCGTGTTCATCCAGAAGTAAAAGAATTACTACGTCAATGCTTCGTACAATTTCGCTGTCAATTGGTTCAAGAAAAATTAATTGAAGAAGAAGCAATATTTATCGACGGAACGAAAATTGAAGCGAATGCCAATAAGTTTACCTTCGTTTGGCGAAAATCGGTGGAAAAATATAGTGCTAATTTGGTGGAAAAGTCTAACCAAATGTATGATGAGTTATTAAAAAAAGAAATTATTCCAGAGATAGAACGGGAAAGTTCCGATGAACTTTCTACAAAAGAGCTTAAAAATCTAGTGGAAAAGTTAGATGAAAAGGTAGAAGAATTTGATAAGAAGATTGAATCAACCGAAGAGGTAAGCCTACGTAAACAGCTTCGCTCTGAACGTAAGGTACCTAAGCAATATCGTAAGCATTTTAAGGATTACCTGGAGCGAAAACAAAACTATCAAAATGACATGGAAATCTTTGGAGAACGAAATAGTTATTCGAAGACAGATCACGATGCCACGTTTATGCGTATGAAAGATGATTATATGAAGAATGGGCAACTGAAGGCAGGTTATAATGTGCAACTTGCGACAGAAGGACAGTATGCCCTCGCCTATGATGTCTTTCCAAATCCAACAGATACACGCACGTTCATTCCTTTTCTAGATACGATTGAGAAAAGCTTTTTCAAGTTGCCAAAATATATTGTCGCTGATGCAGGTTATGGTAGTGAACAAAATTATGAGGATGTCATGAATCAACGAGAACGCACGCCGCTCGTTACCTTTAATCAATATCGAACGGAGAAGAAAAAGAAAGTTAAGAATGATCCTTTCAACATAGCCAATTGGCAATATAGCGAAGAAGAGGATTCATTTACTTGTCCAAATAATAAAACACTACCATTCCGATACACTTCCACCCGAACTGACAAATACGGTTTTACACGTACGTTCAAAGTTTATGAATGTGAAGACTGTACTGGTTGTCCATTACGTTCCTTGTGTACAAAAGCAAAGGATGGAAACAATCGAAAAGTTTTCTACAACGAGAAATGGGAACAGCAAAAAGAATACATAAGAGAGCAGCTTTCGAATCAAGAAACTGGTGAAATCTATGGGAAACGTAAAATTGACGTAGAGCCAGTCTTCGGATTTTTGAAGGCTAATTTGCGCTTCACTCGAATGTCAGTGAGGGGCAAATCCAAAGTAGAAAATGAATTAGGATTTGCGTTAATGGCGGTGAATCTAAGGAAGTACACCGCCTCTAAAGCGAGTTAA